>JAEDDO010000123.1 GCA_016298055.1 Frisingicoccus sp. | reverse complement strand
AGAATACAAAGAAGAAGCTGAACCACGGATAAAGGAAATGCAGGAACATCTGCTCCTACAGCAGGAAGCAATCCGAGAATTACCGGAGGAGGAACAGATGGAACATCATGAGGCACAAAAAGAATCTGCTAAAGTATCTTATAGGCTGGAACTATCACAGTTCTGTGATAGTCTGCTGGAAGCAAGACAATACCCTTGTGTTATGTTACAATATCATTTAAATACATGAAGGCGGAAAGAAGGGCACAGGATGCAGAAAATATTGATTGTCGAAGATGACTGGGAATTAAATCATGGAATTTGTTATGCTTTAGAAAAAGAAGAGTATACGGTTTGCTCTGCCCATTCTCTGCAGGAAGCAAAAGATGTCTATCTGTCAGAAAATCCGGAGCTGGTACTGCTGGATGTAAATTTACCAGATGGCGAAGGATTTACATTCTGCGAATGGATGAAGGAAAGAAAAAAAGCTGCGATACTCTTTCTCACGGCCAGAGATCTGGAGAAGGATGTGCTCAAAGGCTATGAGCTGGGTGCTGAGGATTATGTTACCAAACCATTTTCCATGAAAATCCTGCTGAAACGAATTGAAGTGATCTTAAAGCGAAATCTTGAGTCCAAACATCATGTTTTTGACGATGGTTATTTGTATATTGATTTCAATCAGGCGAAAGCTGCTGTAAATGGAAAAGAACAGTCTTTTACACCCACAGAGTTTCGTCTGCTGCATGAACTCAGCTCTCATGCTGGGCAACTATTGACTTATGATATTTTGTTGGAACGATTATGGGATAGTGGCGGACAATTCGTTGATAAACATGCACTTGCTGTCAATGTGAATCGATTGCGCAGGAAAATGGAAGATGAAAATCATAAATATATTTCCAATGTTTATGGGATGGGGTATCAATGGCTGGACTGATTAGCATAACAATTTGTGCTGTTTTTGCAGCGATTCTTTCGGCTTGGAAACTGTGGCGATTTCAACATGAGGTCTATTCCTTTGCAGATCAATTTGAGCAGGCTCTGGACTACATTTTATCTGAAAAAAAGGTCATAGGATTAGATGAAATAGAGGATACGCTCTGGGGGAAGATCAGCGAAAAGCTCCGGCGCGTTGACCATGTTTGGAAACAGAAAAATACAGAAATATTGCGGGAAAAGCAGCAAATCGAAGAACTGATTTCCGATATTTCCCATCAAACAAAAACGCCGATTGCCAATATGAAGGTCTATTTGGAAATCTTACAGTCAGAAGCGTCATCTGCACGCGAGGCAGAATTTTTAAGCAATATGGAACGTCAGACAGAAAAACTGGATTTTCTGTTACAGAGCATGATAAAAATGTCCCGGCTGGAAACAGGAAGCATGCAGATTCAGAAGCGTGAAGTGAATCTGATTGATACATTGGGACATGCAGTTGCTGCCCTTGTACCCAGGGCAGAGAAAAAACAGCTGCGGTTATCAGTGGACTGTGATGTGCAGATCAAGCTGTTTCATGACCCGAAATGGACAGAAGAAGCGGTTTTTAATTTACTGGATAATGCAGTGAAATATACAAAATCAGGCGGGAGCATCCATCTGTCTGTGACCAGACAGGAATTGTTTACCAAAATCAGTGTATGGGATACAGGAAAGGGTATCACACAGGAGCGCCAGACGCAAATTTTCACCCGGTTTTATCGAGAACCGGAGGTACATGATGAAGAAGGCATCGGTATCGGATTGTACCTGACCAGACGAATTGCAGAGCTTCAGGATGGATATGTTGAAGTACATTCCATACCGGGACAGGGTTCTGAGTTTCAATTGTATCTGCCCAATCAATCATCACAATATTGTGATACTTGAAAAATGAGAGCAGTTTGTGATTTTTATGCGGTATGCTTACCTCAGCAACCAAGAAGGAGGCATCTGTTATGGAAGCTGTAAAAACACAGAATTTGAAGAAATATTATCAGCTCGGGAAAAATACCGTCAAGGCGCTGGATGGTGTGGATTTCCTTGTGCAGGAACAGGAATTTGTTTCGATTATCGGGAAGTCCGGAAGCGGAAAAAGTACGCTCCTGCATATGCTTGGCGGGCTGGATACACCGACCAGCGGTTCGGTATGGATTGATGGAAAGAATTTGGCAGAACTGAATCAGGAACAGCTGGCAATTTTCCGCCGCCGAAAGGTTGGATTTATTTTTCAGAATTATAATCTTGTACCGGATTTGAATGTATATGAAAATGTTGTATTGCCGATTGAATTGGATGGACGCCATATAGACCGGGAATTTGTGGATGAAATCCTGAATCTGCTGCAACTGGAGGAAAAGCGTAAAGCATTGCCCCATACCTTATCCGGCGGCCAGCAGCAGCGTGTGGCAATTGCACGGGCCATTGCTTCCAAACCGGCGATTATCCTGGCAGACGAACCGACAGGAAATCTGGATACAGCTACCAGTCATGATGTTATGGGACTGCTGAAGCTGGCGGCAGGGAAATTCCAGCAGACCATTATCCTGATTACACATGACCATGATATTGCGCAGCTGGCAGACCGGATTGTCCGTATTGAGGACGGCAAGATCGTAAAGGACGGTGTCAGTTATGCTGAAAAATAATAACGGCGCTGTGATTACGCACATGGCAAAGCGTTCTCTTGTCAGCAACAAACGCAGAAGTGTGATTATGATTCTGGCAATTGCGCTGTCTGCGTTTATGCTGTTTACTATTTTGACTGTTGGCGGAACATGGTTGCAAATGCAGTGGGTACAGAATATCCGCTTAAATGGTGGAGATTTTGATGCCTTCATTTATGGAGGTTTTACAGAGGAACAGAGAAAAACATGCGAAAAGGATTCTGCTGTTGAGGAGATTGGCACAGAAGGGTTTTGCGCATGGGCAATCAGGACAGAGTATGATGATACCCTTCATACAACCTTTGTATGGGCGGATGATACGCAGTGGAATACCATACATCAGCCTGCAATCGAACAGGTCAGAGGCACATATCCGCAAAAGGACAATGAAGTCATGACAACACAGGAGGCATTAAAAGACTGTGGCTTTGAGGGATTGGATGTGGGCGATTCGTTTACCATTACCTATATGGACAACAATGGAGAACACACAAAAGAATTTACCATTTCCGGCATGTGGGACGGCTATGGGGACAAAAAAGTTTTTTATGTTTCCAAATCATTTTTTGATCAATCCGGATTTACACTGGAAGATTACGGACGCGGATTTTTATATTTGAAGTTTCAATCTGCGATTGTTACACAAAGGACACAGGACGATCTGGAGCAGAGCCTGAATCTTGGAAAAAAACAGCGTTTTTTGATTACAGGTGATACAGAAACCTCCGTACAGATCTTATTTGGGCTGCTTGGTTTGATATGTATTACCTGCCTGAGCGCCTATCTGCTGATTTATAATATTCTATATCTGTCTGTTTCTGGAAATGTGCGGTATTATGGCTTGCTGCAAACCATAGGCATGACAGAAAAACAGGTTTACCGGCTGGTGGAGAAGCAGATGCTGTTTATTGGTGCTATTGGAATTGCTGCTGGTATGCTTGCCGGTGTTGCAACCTCCTTTGGACTGATTCCGGCTGTGGTCAAAACACTTGGCATCCGTGAAGCGGATATTTCCATTACTTTTCATCCGGCCATTTTCCTGCTGACCCTCCTGATTGCTGTATTGACAATTTATATAGGCAGCAGGAAACCGGCAAAAATGGCGACACAAGTGACACCAATTGAAGCACTGGGATACCGCCCGCAGGCCGGAAGGAAACTTTCACATAAAACGGGGAAAGACAATCTTCTTTGGAGAATGGCACGGGAACAGCTATGCCGTGACAAGAAAAAGACAGCGATGGTGGTTGCTGCACTGGGAATCTGTCTGTCTTTTTTCCTGTGCATGGTAACGCTGATTGAAAGTCAGGGACCACGCACCATTGTTTCAGACTATATGGACGCCGATATGATTATCAATAATGATACCATGCAGATGGAAACACAGGATAAATGGAAACCATTGATTGACGATGCCTTTTTAACAGAATTACAGCAGAATCAGGCCATTCAGGAAGTACACCCAATTGTCAATGCGCAGATTGTTGTACCATGGGAAGCTGATTTTGTGGATTATTGGATGGATGAATTCTATGATATGTGGATGGGTGAAGAGTACGCAGATATCAAGGAGGATTATCAGCAGCATCCAGAGAAGTACAGCTCTTTTCTTGTTGGTATTGATAAACAGGAATTTGAATGCCTGAATGCAACGCTGGAACAACCGGTGGACGAAGCAGATTTTCTTGCGGGGAATGCGTGTATTCTATATACAAATTGGCTAAAACTGAATCAAACAAAGACGATTGGAAAATCGATTTCATTTTATCCGGATGGACAGGACGATCAGATGTTTCAGATGACGATTCAGGGAACGACAGAGGATACCTATTATGCAAATCTGCTGGGAACGCCTCCAACGATGATCGTCAGCGATAGATTTGTCAAGGGTATTGTCGATCGTCCATATGTATCAAAAGTTAGAGTGAAGTATCAAGAGGAGTACAATGAAACCACAGAAAATGATATCATAGGTATGATTCAAATGAGTCCGTATCAAAAAGACTTCTCCTATGAATCCAAGATAGAGGCAATGAAAACGGTCAAAGAGGCACAGGGAAATATGCTGGGAATTGGAATTGGCATTGCCCTGGTACTTGCATTCATTGGTATGATGAACTATCTGAATGCATCGGTGGGCAATATCCAGAGCAGGCAGGTTGAGCTTGCTGTCATGGAAAGCATCGGGATGACAGGAAAACAGGTGAGACGGCTGCTGATTCGTGAAGGACTGCTGTATGCGGGAGCGTCCCTTGCTGTTGCGCTGACCGTTGGTTTGGGCGTGACCTATGTGCTGTATCAGTCCATGAACTATCGAGGCGTACCGTTTGCTGTACCGGTTTTGCCGATTGCGGCCGCAGCGCTGGGCATTGTCGTGCTGTGTGTTATCATTCCACTGGCAGCGTATCACGGTATGGAGCGCAAAGGCTCCATTGTAGAGCGAATTCGAGGATTTGAGTAGGGTTTGTATGATAAAATAAGAATCAAAAAGCAGGTAGATCGAAAAGCAGTTTTACAGAAAAGTTTGATAAAAGCATAGAGAAGCGGGTAATTCTACGGCAAAAGCTGTGGAATTACCCGCTTAGATTTTTAAATTTTCTTTTCGCAACTTGCACTTGCAATTTGCGAACGAAAAAATTCTTGTTGTATTGCAAGTTCAAGTTAGAATTTGTATAATAGAAA
>JAEDDO010000122.1 GCA_016298055.1 Frisingicoccus sp. | reverse complement strand
AAGAATAGAGAATAACAATCGTGATGACCAGAGGAGGGCAGGTACATACCTGTCCCTCTGGCTCTGCCTCTAGCTTCCAAGATCAAAATGTCAGACGCATCTGATACCAAATAACATTGCCATGGGTAGAATGGGAAACTCCCTCATTGACAAAACCAAATTTTCCATAATAATGCAACAGCGTTTCTTTGCAGGTTAGTACCAACCCCTTTCGCCCCTGGTTACGGGCTGTCTCAATTACATGGCGAAGAAGTTGCTCCGCGCAGCCCTGACGACGATAGGAGGGCATTGTATCTACACCAAAAATCATCTGCCATGCGCCATTTTCGTCATGCAATTCTGCATTGTCATACATCTCGTCCTGAAGATTTTCTTCATTGGTAACCATTCCGTTTACAAAACCTACCCTTTGTGTTCCATCCTGGAGAATCCAGAAATGATTCGGATAACATTTCAGACGTTGTGCAAAACTCTGCGCGGTTGCCGCTTCAGCAGCCGGAAAGCAGACACTCTCTATATAAGCAACAGCCTGCAGATCATCAATAGTTGCCGTTCGAATTTTCATAACTGTGATTCCTTCTTTCTCAGACTATCTAAAATGTTTAGCTTCCAGAATTTCAATGATGGTTTTTTCGGTGCCAACCATACCCGGCGACGCAATTCGCCCCATATTTTCCATGGTCTGCTCCGCTGCAGCTCCATTGATTCCATGCACACTGTCAATGTAAACACCACACATGGCCATATCGACAGCTCTCCATACGGCATCAACGGCTACCACACCTTTCATCGTACAGCCCTGATTGCCTCCGTCACAGATCATTCCTGTGATACTGCTGGCTAAATTATTGATGGCACAGTTCATCATGTCCGTGGTTCCATTCCGAAGCATTACCAGACCGCACGCCATTCCCGTACCGGCGGCTATAGCACAGCCGCAGAAAGCAGACAGTTTTCCGGAGTACTCTTTAATATACATACATATTAAATAGCTTAACGCTGTGGCACGCAGTAATGATTCCTCAGAATAGCCCTTTACTTTATATGCTGCATACAAAGGCATTGTAGCTATAATACCATGCGCACCGGAACCGGTAATACTCATCGCCGGCTCCGGCAGGCCAAGTACACGTGCTTCTATGGCAGCATTGCATAAAAGGGATGCTGTTGCCTGTTCATTGTCCGATATAATCTTTCCACCGTTAACGGACAATAGATAACGGGCATATGTTGTCTTCGGGCTATTCAGTCCGGCTTCACATAAGGCATAATTGGTGGTAAATGCCTGTCGAATAAACGAAATTTCTTCCACAGGAACAGTAAGTGCGTATTGATGTATCTGTTCTAATGTATACCTATGAATCAGAGGGGTATTTTCCTGTTCTTCAGTAACTTCGCTGTGTTTTTCCAATATAGTAATATCATTTACTTTGATCTTCACAATATTGGTATGTGCATCACGAATCGTTACACAGGCATATCCCTGATCTGTAATCACTGTCGCCTCAATAAAAATACGGCTTGTGATTTCACTCATCTCTACCTTGATTTTCCCTGCCGCAACCATTTCCCCGGCTAGTTTGGCCTGATTCGGTGTAATACCATCCAGACATTCCAGCCCCTTGTCCGGATCGGCACCCACAGCCCCCAAAGCTGCCGCATGATAATTTCCTACTTCACTACTGCCGGGAATGCCGCAGGTAAAGGCATTTTTAAACATTCCACTATTCAGCCTTAATATAATCTGATGTATTTCACCGGGTACATACTTTCTGGCCGTAGCCACAGCAAATGCAATCGCCCCCGGTTCCGTAACTCCCAACGCAGGGCGCATGTCATTATAAATCAATTCTGTCAACTCATGCATCCTTTATACTCCTTTCTTCAAAAAGCACCGGCACGGCATTTAGCCGCAGGGGGCACCTTTCCCCCAGCCACCTTGCTTTTTATATTTTCACATGATATCATTATCTTATAAACAGAAAGCTTAATCGTCAAGTCTTCAACACAAACCGGAGGTATTTATGGCAAAAACTGTAGGAATCGGAATACAGAATTTTGATAAGATAATAGAAAATCAATACTTTTACATTGATAAAACTTCTTTTATAAAAGAGTGGTGGGAAAGTGGAGATGATGTGACTCTGATCACCCGACCGCGTCGTTTTGGGAAGACTTTAAATATGAGTATGGTAGAAGAGTTTTTCTCAATCGATTACGCAAAACGTGGTGATTTATTTCAGGGACTTTCTATCTGGAAGGAAGAAAAGTTTCGCAAAATGCAGGGCACATATCCGGTGATCAGTCTGTCTTTTGCAAGAATTAAAGAGACAAATTATGATGATACAAGAGAAAGAATACTTCAGATTATAAGAAATCTATATATCAAATTTTCCTTTTTAAAAGACAGTGCCGTGCTCGAAAAAGCTGACAAAGCTTATTTTGATCGAATTCTCGGAGATAAGGTCAGCAATCCGGATCTGACAGCTGCAATTTACCAACTTTCCGGATACCTCTACCGTTATTATGGAAAAAAAGTCATCATCCTTCTGGATGAATACGATACACCGATGCAGGAAGCCTACGTGGACGGATTCTGGGATGAACTGGTAGGATTTACCAGAAGTATGTTTAATTCCACATTTAAGACAAATCCCTGGCTGGAACGGGCGATTATGACCGGAATTACGAGAGTGAGTAAAGAATCTATATTTTCTGATCTGAATAATTTAAAGGTTGTAACGACGACATCTGAAGAATACGCAGAATCTTTTGGTTTTACAGAAAAAGAAGTGTTTGATGCTCTGGATGAATATGGCTTATCTGAGAAAAAGCAGGAAGTGAAGTTATGGTATGATGGCTTTATTTTCGGAGAACATAAAGATATCTATAATCCATGGTCGATCTTAAATTATCTGGACACCGGTAAACTTGCAACCTATTGGGCAAATACAAGTTCCAACAGTCTCGCAAATAAACTTTTACAGGAAGGAAACCGGCGAATTAAAGAAAAATTTGAGATATTACTGAGAGGAGAATCTATACAATCACCAATTGACGAACAGATTGCATACAATCAGCTCAACGGAAGCGAAAGATCCATATGGAGTCTTTTTCTTGCAAGTGGGTATTTGAAAGTCCTGTTTTATGAAAGTTATCTTGATATTCCGACAGGAACACAACCCCAATATGAGCTTGCACTTACAAATTTTGAAGTCCGATTGATGTTCCAGAATATGATCAGCAACTGGTTTTCAGACGCACAAACCGATTACAATGATTTTGTACATGCCTTATTGATTGGTGACCTGAAAGCAATGAACGCATACATGAACAGGGTTGCGTTAAATACTTTCAGTTATTTCGATACAGGAAAGAGACCTTCCGGAGAGGAACCGGAACGTTTTTATCATGGATTTGTTCTCGGTCTCATTGTGGATCTGCAAAATCGATATATAATCACTTCCAACCGTGAAAGTGGATTTGGAAGATATGATGTTATGCTGGAACCAAGGAATCCTCAAAAAGATGATGCCATCCTACTGGAATTTAAAATTTATGATCCGGACAGCGAAAAAACAATGAAGGATACGGTACAGGAAGCACTGGCACAGATTGAAAGAAAGCAATATGCTGCACAACTGATAAACCGGGGAATTTCCAAAGAACATATCCGAAGCTATGGTTTTGCCTTTCAGGGTAAACATGTATTGATTGGATGACAAAAGGGAGCAAGAGGGACAGGTACATTGACTCTGTCGAGTCAATGTACCTGTCCCTCTTGCTCCTCTGGCTCTGCCTGTCACCCTTGAAAATAATGATTGAATTTGTTATTATAGGAATGCAATTTTGAAAAAACCGCTTATATAAAGGAGAATTAGAAAATATTATGGCATTGACACCAATGATGCAGCAATATATGGAAACAAAAGAGCAGTATAAGGATTGTATTTTACTTTACCGCCTCGGAGACTTTTATGAAATGTTTTTTGACGATGCTTTAATTGCATCTAAAGTACTGGAAATCACACTGACCGGCAAAGACTGTGGACAGCCGGAGCGGGCACCGATGTGCGGTATCCCTTATCATGCACTGGACGGTTATCTGACAAAGCTGATCGACCACGGCTATAAGGCCGCCATTTGTGAGCAGGTCGAGGACCCGAAAACCGCAAAGGGTATCGTAAAGCGTGAAGTTATCCGTATCGTGACACCGGGAACAAATCTGAGTATGCAGTCACTGGATGAAAGCAAGAACAATTATCTCATGTGCCTGTTTTATATGGATGAACAGTTCGGTATCAGTGTTGCCGATATTTCCACCGGCGATTATTATATGACGGAAGTGGACTCCGCAAAAAAAGTATTTGATGAAATCAACCGGTATATGCCGGCAGAAATCATTTATAATGATTATTTTTTAATGTCCGGACTGAATCTGGAGGAACTTGGGGAAAAGATGCAGTTCAGCGTATCCGCTCTGGACAGCTGGTATTCGGATGAAGCTCTCTGTGTGCAGAAGATCAAAGATCATTTTCATGTCCTGTCACTGGACGGCCTCGGTCTTTCGGATTATTCTGCAGGCACGATTGCTGCCGGCATGCTGCTTTTATATCTTTATGAAACGCAGAAAAACGCTCTCCCCCAGATGACCCGTATCATTCCTTACAAAACCGAACGTTACATGGTCCTTGATACAGCTACCCGAAGAAATCTGGAACTTCTGGAAACACTTCGGGAGAAGCAGAAGCGTGGATCCCTGCTCTGGGTACTTGACAAAACCAAAACCGCCATGGGCGCACGTTTCCTGCGTTCCTGTATTGAACAACCCTTTGTTCAGAAAGAATATATTGAACGGCGTCTGGAAAGTCTTGAAGAATTAAACGAGGATGTCATCACCCGGGATGAGATTCGTGAATATCTGAATGCAATTTATGATCTTGAACGTTTAATGAGTAAGATCAGTTATAAATCGGCAAATCCGAGAGACCTGATCGCTTTTAAAAATTCCCTCTCCATGATCCCTCCGATCAAATATCTTCTTCGGAACATGCATACACCGGACCTGAAAGAGATTTATGACAATCTGGATAATCTGGAAGACATTTCCGGTCTGATCGCCAACGCTATTGAAGATGAGCCGCCGATCTCCATTAAAGAGGGCGGTATTATAAAAACCGGATATCATGCAGATGTGGATAAATACCGCAACGCCAAAACCGAGGGCAAGCAGTGGCTGGCGGATATGGAACAAAAAGAGCGTGAAAATACAGGAATAAAAAACCTGAAAATCAAATTCAATAAAGTGTTCGGTTACTATCTTGAAGTCACCAATTCCTATAAAGATCTTGT
>JAEDDO010000015.1 GCA_016298055.1 Frisingicoccus sp. | reverse complement strand
AAATATAATATTTTTTTGAAAGTATTCATTTAGATATTGAGTCTAAATGGCATTGTGACTGGGGTCACCTGTCCCCCCTACCCCTATCTGAGTCAAGGAACCTGTCCCTGCATTATTTAGAAATTATTAAGCAATTATACATCATTTTTTCACAAGTGGAGCATATAATAGTAAATGAAGGCAAAGGGGTAAACAAAGAAGGAAAGGATGATTATATAATTGATGGACAGAGAAGTATACTATGAGAATAGTAATGTATTGGATATCAAAGATTATAGTTATATGATGAAGACAATTCAGGCATCTCCGATCAACCGGTGCAGCGGAAAGGACCGGATACGAAAGATCTATTTTAATAATGATATAAATTATCTGGAAGGCGGATGGGATATGTCAGCTTCAGATAAAGATATTTACAGTATCGTTATGGTGAATTTCGACAGAGAACATCTGATGGTCGAACGAAAGAGTCGCCGTTCCGATATGATCTATAAAGATTATGCGCCGATTACTTATGCGGAGTGCCAGCAGATTTTCAGGGGTGATGTCCACTGGCTGAAGGAGAGTGATTATCCGGTGCTGAATGCATTGTATCTGGAGATCAAGGTTAATCTCAGAACAATCGGTGTGATCGTCGATTATGAACGTCAGCGCTTCAGAGTAAATAATTCCAATGACTACATAGATTTTGATTTGTCTGTCCGCTCGATTTACGGACAGAAGGGTGATTTGTTATCCGAACAGTTGGATATGAAAGAACGTCTCGATGACAAACATGTGATCATGACATATAAACAGAGTGCCAATATACCGCCAATTTTTAAATCTGTGCTTGCATTGGCAACAGGAGCCAGTTTTTGATTAAAAAAATATCCCGTGGAGAATCCTTTGCGAAAAGGCATCGAATTCCACGGGATTATTTTTTATCCTAACAGTTCTTCGATAACTGCAAGAAGTTCATCATTTTTTTCCGGCATCATAATACAGAAACGGAAATATCGGTTATCCAAAAATGGGAAATCGGAGCAGTCACGTATCATCAGTTTTTTCTTAATAGCTGCTTCGAAAACGTCCATGGCGGTCACATCATCACGGAGAATTTTTACAAGTATGAAATTGGCTTTCGGTTCATAGTAATTCACATCCCGGAAGCTGTCCAGTTTCTTACAGATTCTTTCTCGCTCGGAGGAGATCAGCTGTCGTGTCTCGGCAATATAATCCTCATCGGTGAACATGATCTCACCGGCGATGGCAGCCAGCGTATTGATGGTCCACGGGTCCTGATGTCCGACGACTTCTTTGATCAGATCCCGGTTGCCGCAGACCGCATAGCCGAGACGAAGACCCGGAGCGGCAAAAAACTTGGAAATGCCCCGGAGGACAATAATGTTATTATAAAACTGAGTCAGAGGAATTGCTGTAATATTGTCAATGTCCTCGGCAAATTCCACATAGGTTTCGTCAACAAGGACAAAGATGCCGTTTTCTTTACAGATATCAAGGATCTTCCGCATATCTGAGCGGGAGATGGCAGTGGATGTCGGGTTGTTTGGGTTGCATACGATCAGAAGATCGATGGATTCTGTCAATTGTTTTGACAGAGAATCAATGTGAACGGAAAAACTGCGGCTTTCATCCAGACGGTAATAGCGTGAAGTGCCGCCTGCGAGAGTTACTTCACGTTCATATTCAGAATAAGTCGGGCCGAGAATCAAAGCTTTATGTGGTTTCAATATTTGAATAAAGAGGGAAATGAGCTCAGTGGAACCATTTCCCACGATGATATTTTTAAAATCTGTATCAACATAGTCTGCAATACATTTTCTCAAAGAAGTATATTCCCTTTCCGGGTAACCTGTGATGTCATCAATATGTTCTGCCAGAGTGGCGCGCAGCTTTGGGGAAATTCCAATCGGGTTGACATTCGCCGCAAAGCTGGTAATTTCTTCACGGGGAATATGGTAAATTGCCTCTATTTTTTCAAGATCGCTGCCGTGAAAATGTTCGGATTTCTGTGTCATAATATTACTCCCTTATTACTTTTTCTTGCACCAGTATTCAATGTAGTGTTATAATCTATATTAGTACATTTCATTTAAAAATGCAAATGATAAACAGGAGATAGAAATTGAAAGAAAAAATAAACTTATTGTCAAAAGGCATATTTGAATATGGATGTCCGGATATCCGGGTTTCAGAGGAACAGATCGATCTTAAGGTCGAATCGGGAAGAAGTTTTTCCGGGGAGTTCTCTGTCTACTCAACGAATGAGGTCAGCGTGCGTGCGAAAGTTTTTTCCTCCTGCAGACAGATGAAGTGTGAAGAGACGGATATTATCGGCAGAGATAATCGGATTCATTTTAAGTTTTCGGCAGAGAATATGGAACCGGGAGAGAAGTCAGAGGGATATATCAGCATTGTCAGTAACGGTGGTGTGATACAGATCCCTTTTAGGGCAGTTGTGTGCTCCCCTTATTGTATGACAGATGAGGGTGAAGTGGGAAATCTGGAGGAATTTACGATTTTAGCTCTCGAACGCTGGCATGAAGCCGTGGATCTTTTTAAATCTGAAGATTTTTCGAGAGTTTTTCTTATTAATAAGATTTATGCCCATGTTTATGAAAAGCTGATGAAGGCAAAAAATCCACATCAGGCGATGGAAGAGTTTTTATACACACTGAAGAAAAAAGAACCGATCTCCATAAGTGCAGATCAGAAAGAGATCTTTTACAAAGATGTATCCGAAAATGTCAGTGGGAAGATTACTCTGGAGAAGAGTACATGGGGATATCAGGAGATTTTTATTTCCGTGGAAGGCGATTTTTTAAGCGTTTATAAAAAACGTCTGACAACGCTGGATTTTTCTGACAGCTGTTATGAGCTGGAATATTTTATTAATCCGGAGTTTTTAAAACGGGGGAAGAATCATGGCAAGATCATTCTGAATACTTTTTCTCAGAAGATAACGATTGAAGTGGCGTGTCATCAGGAAATCGTCAGAGAGGAGAAGGGGCCGGAGGCAGATGTGAAGAGCAGTGTTTTTAAAATTTGTCATCTGTATCTGGATTATAAGGCCGGAAGGATTGATAAGGAAAAGTGGTGCAGAGAGACAAGAGAAGCTGTGGACTGCTGCCGCAATAACAGTGATGATATTTTGTATACGCTCATGGAAGCCCATTTTCTTATGCTGACGGATGAGGTGGAGAAGGGCAAGGAGATTGTGAGCCCGATGAATGCACGGGAACTTAGAAAGGATTCTTTACTCCTTTACTGTTATCATCTTTATCTGACCACATTTTATCGGACAGAACCGGATTATGTCCATTATGTCATTACGCGGCTGTGGGAATTTTATGAGGGTCCCTGTGATTGCTGGCAAGTTTTGTGGATGCTCCTTCAGATCGATGAGCGGTTGATGCTGAACGCCACACTGAGTTTTAAATGTATTAAGGCAGAATTTTATAAAGGATGCCGCAGTCCGCTGATGTATGAGGAAGCTCTTCGTCTGGCTAATGATGACCCTTCGCTTGTGCGGGAGGTTGAGGATTTTGAAGTTCAGCTCTTTAGTTGGGGAAAACGCAATAAACTGCTGGATTCCATGCTTGTTGGACAGTATGCGGATCTGGCGATCCGAGGCAAGAATTATCATCCGGTCCTTTTAAAGACATTGATCGCACTTTATAATGAAAAGAACAGTAAGCTTCTTTTGTCGGCAGTGTGCAGCACACTTATTAAAGGAAATAAAGTGGATCCGGAATATAATCACTGGTATCTGGAAGGCATCAATCATACCCTCAGTCTTACACGTTTGTATGAATATTATATGCAGTCATTGGATGAGGAAAAGGTGGATAAGCTTCCGATACCGATTCTTCTGTATTTCAGGTATAATAATCAGTTAAACTGGCAGCGCAAAGCCTTTCTTTATGCTTACATCATTCGAAACCGAAGCGAGATCGAGCGTATTTTTATATCTTATAATAATATTATAAAGGCCTTTGTGTATGATCAGTTAAGTCAGGGACATATGAATGAGAATCTGGCCTGCCTTTATAAATTTTATCTGGCACCGGATAAGATGAATATCAAGCTGGCAAAGGAACTGCCGGATGTTCTGTTTAAACATCAGATCATGTCGGATCAGCCGGGAATTGTCAATGTTATTGTTACAATGCGGGAAATCAATAAAGAATTCAGTTATCCGATGACGGAAGGCAAAGCCTTTGTCGACATTTTTATGGATGAGTATAATATTGCTTTCGAGGATGCGGAGGGCAATCGGTATATGCGGTCCGTGGAATATGAGATTAATAAGCTGCTGGATGAGGAAGAGTTTGTTCAGGCCTGTCTTGAGATGCATCCGGATAACGGTAAGATTCTGATGAACCGGAGTGAAAAGGCACTGAAGTACCAGATGGTGGATGATAATTCGGTCGAAGTCTTCAAGCGCACACTTCGGATCAGCTCGATTCGTGATGAATACAGAAGGAATATTTTAAAGAACCTCATTGACATTTTTTATGAAAATTATGAGGGCGAAACATTGGAAAAATATATGGTCCGTCTGGATATCCATCTTCTCGGAGAGGAAGAGAGAGCCAATATTATTGATTATTATATTCAGCGCGGATTCTATAACAGAGCCTTTGATGCCATCGGTATTTATGGTTACGAGGGTATCGAGAACAAGCGGTTAATGCGCCTGACATCCCGGATGATCCGAAAAGAAGCCTACAAAGAAGAGGCGCTTCTTCTTGAGATGGCCTTTTATGTTTTCAGGGAAGGTACCTATGATGAGGTGATCCTTGATTATCTGAATCGGTACTATATCGGAACAACAGAGGACTATATGGATATATGGCAGGCTGCCGGAGCATTTGAAGTCAAGGTTCATCAGATTGAGGAGAAGATACTCTGTCAGGTATTGTTTACCGAAGACAAGGTGGAAGAGAGTGGGGTCATTTTTGATTCCTATTATTGTTATCGTCCGAATATTAAGATCGTCCAGGCCTATCTGGCCTATAGTGCTTATGGTTATCTTGCGCGCCATATGGATGTGAAAGAAAGTATTTTCCATTATATGGAGATCGAGATGGATCAGATGGGACGAGGAAGAGACATATGCAGTCTGGCCATGCTGAAACATTTTTCGGAGAACCGTGAGTGGGGCGAGGCGTATAATGTGTGGATATGCCGGGAAGTCCGCCGGTTTTTAAGCAGAGGTGTTCTTGTTCCATGGTTTAAATCTTTTATGTATCAGACAGATATTCCGAAGGAACTGATTGACAGAGCCTGTGTAGTCTATACGACAAAACCGGGCCATACCGTCAAAGTGCGTTTCCGCATTGACCAGGGAGAAAAGACCGGAAAATGGCAGGAAGAAAATATGCAGAATGTTTATGGAGGCATCTTTTCAAAATCATGGACCCTGTTTGCGGATGAGAAACTGATCTGTCAGGCACTGGATCATGACGGTGAGGATATCACGGTCAGTGAGTGTCAGGAGATTTTACCTGAGGTCAATGGTGAAGCAGAGCTTGTCAGCGGAAGAGATTATATCGACCGGATGATACTGCAGAAAGATTTTAATGATTATGATGCGTTTTACCGGACGGCGAAAACCTACAATGACAGAAAACTTCTCGCGGAAAAAGTATTGGATATACTCTAAACAGAGAAAGAATACAGGAAGAAAAGGGCAAGTTTATGGACAATCGAACAAAAGAGCTGATTATCGGATATGATCTGTGTAATGATTATATCCAGATCAGCTGTTATAACCAGAAAACACAGGATATAGATACGATATGTTATATCGGACAGAAGATGATGGACCGGATACCGACAGTGCTTTGCCTGCTTGGTGAAGATGAAGATTCATGGGTCTGCGGGTATGAGGCATGGAAAGCCGTCAATGAGCGCAGAGGTGTCCTGATAGAGAATTTTGCAGAGGATTTGGAATCGGATAAGTTTATTAAAGTGGCGGACAGATTTTATACCTGTGCAGAGCTGACCCGGATTTTTATAAGGGAGAGTCTGAATCTGCTGACAAAGTACTATCCTCATTGGCATATCGGGCAGCTGACAGTGGCTGTCGAAAAATTTGGAAAGGGCAGCGTTGATGCGCTTCGTCCCCTCTGTCAGATGCTGTCCTTTGAAGAAAAACGTTTGAACGTTATCAGCCATGTATCCGCTTATGAGTATTATGCGCTGAATCAGAAAAAGGAATTATGGCAGCATGATGTGGGACTTTTTGATTATTCCAGAAAGGGAATGACCTATTATCATCTGTCCATTTCGAAAAAGAGAACACCTGCGGCGGCGATGGCTACGACCATTCCGCTTCAGGAATATCTTAATGGAAGTGAGATCGGCGAGATGTCACCGCCGGAACTGGACAGACGGTTTTTTGAGATCGTTCAGAAAGTAACAGCAAATAAAATTATTTCAACGGTTTATCTGACCGGAGAGGGATTTGACGGAGACTGGGCACATCTTTCTTTAAAAACCCTCTGCCATCACAGAAAGGGCTTTATCGGGTCGAATATTTTTTCAAGAGGTGCCTGCTATTACAGTCTGCAGGCAGAAGGGCTTTTGACTTCAGACAGATTTATCGCTCTGAACGATGATGTTATTTCCCGTATGATCTATGTCCGGGGAAGCAAAAAAAGAGAGATTGTCAACGAAGAGCTGGTGAAGGCGGGACAGGTGTGGTATGATGTTCAGTCAGAAATCACTTTTATTCCGGAGAATATGGATCATGTAACACTTCATCTGTTAGATTATGTGGGACGAAATGACTATACGCTTAAGATCCCGCTCAACGAAATGGATTTTGCGGAGGGACGTCCGGACAGAACTCATTATATCCGGATGAACCTGTTTTTTGAGGATGTTTCAAAGTGCCATGTCACTTTGCAGGATATGGGCTTTGGGGAATTTTACCCGCCGGCGAACAAGACGATTGAAAAAGTGTTTGATATTTATAATGATAAAGAGCTGGAGGCAAAGGATGGGCATGAGACCGGAAGACTGATCTTGATGCACAATAAGATGAATACGGTCCCGTTTTACTTTAATCTGAGCGGCATGCGTGTTTATAGCTGTGAGGAATTATGCTATTATATTTATCAAAATGTTTATGCGGTGAGCGACGAGACCTTCGGCGATGATCTGATTTACTGGATCGATAAGAATCTGGAGGAACGGGGACTTGTCAAGCGGCTTCGTGAGGCGAAAAAGAATAAACGTACCGTCAAAGAGATGGTTCGCACGGTCCTCATGTCGGTGGACTATTATTCGAAGGATGAAGTCGAAGCACTGCAGGGGATCATCGAAGAGATTGAGATGCAGAATCCGATTGAAAACCGGAAAGTTGAAGGCGATAACTATTTGAGATACGGGAAGCTTCTGGAAGCGATCGAGACCTACAAAAAGGTTGATCTGATGGTAGAAGAGACCGAAGAGGAAGTCAGTCAGGAATTCCTCGGAAATGTGTATCACAATATGGGTGTTGCATTTGCAAAACTTGGTCATGGAAGTGCGGCACTTGAGTGCTTTTCAAAAGCCTTTGAGCTGAATCATTCAGAGACATCGAGGGATAGTATGATGATGATGATGATGATCATGGGCATGGACGAGGAGATGATGCAGGAGACTGGCCGGATGAATATGTCACCGGAGGAAGTGTCCGAAATATGCAGACGTTTTGATGAAGCAAAGGATGCAGTCAGTCAGGATGAAACATCGATCATGATCGAAAAGATAAAGGATATACATAGCGAGAGTCAGTGGGATGGAATTTGTCCTGAGATTCTTGAATGGCTGGAAAAACAGAAGGGAGAATACCGTAATTTATAGGGGTGCATTATGGTGGATTCAGAAATATTAGTTGAATCACCGGTCATTGCTGCAATTAAGGATGAACGCGGTCTTGGCGAATGTCTTAAGACAGAATGTCAGGTGGTTTTCATTTTATTTGGAAATGTATGCAATATCGGTGATATTGTAAAGCGGGTGAAAGACGGAGGCAAAAGGGCCATCGTTCATATGGACCTTGTCAATGGGCTGAGCAGTAAAGAAATTTCTGTGGATTTTATTAAAAATACGACACAGGCGGACGGTATTATCAGTACGAAGCCTATGATCGTCAAACGGGCAAAAGAATTAGGTCTTTTGACGATACAGAGATTTTTTATTATTGATTCGATCGCACTTGAGAATTCCAAACGTCAGATTGAGATCTATCATCCGGATTGTGTGGAGATCATGCCGGGAATTATGCCGAAAATCTTGAAAGATATTCGGGCGTTTGTAAATGTTCCGGTGATTGCGGGCGGTCTTCTGACCGATAAAAAAGATGTGATGGGCGCATTGTCTGCGGGGGCAGATGCTATATCGACAACGAATGAGAATCTTTGGAAATTACAGTAATGACAGGATTTTTCGTTGCATTTCATCGGTATAAGTGGTATGATGAAAGCAGGATAATGTAAAACGCTTTAGAGAGAAAGAGAGGCGGAACAGGCAGTTTTCAGGACTGTCTGTTTCGCCTTACATTTTTTTGACAGAAAGAAAGAGGGAAGGAAAATGACGAAAAATTTTGCACACAGAGGTTTCAGCGGAAAGTATCCGGAGAATACGATGCTCGCTTTTGAAAAAGCAATTGAGGCCGGAGCAGATGGTATCGAGAATGATGTTCATCTGACAAAGGACGGTGTACCGGTGATCATTCACGATGAACTTGTGGACCGGACAACAAACGGAAAAGGGTATGTGAAGGATTATACCTATGAGGAGCTGTCGAAACTGGACGCCTCTTATATTTTTCCGGAATATGGAGTTTTGCATATTCCAACCTTGAGAGAGTATATGGAACTTGTAAAAGATAAGGATATTATCACTAACATTGAATTAAAGACCGGTGTGTTTGAGTATCCGGGCATTGAAGAAAAGGTTTATGCCATGATTCAGGAATATGGTCTGAAGGATAGGATGATTATTTCTTCCTTTAATCATTTTTCTATTCTTCGCATGAAAGCACTGGATCCGACGATCAAATGCGGACTTCTGGAGGAATCCTGGCTGGTCAATGCGGGAGCTTATGTATCTTCTGTCGGTGTGGAATGTTATCATCCGATGTATAAAAATATGACACCGGAGCATGTGGCTGAGATTAAATCCCACAATCTGGAGATCAACACCTGGACAGTGAATGAACGGGAAGAGATCGAAGCGATGTTTGAGCGGGGCGTGGATTCGGTCATCGGAAATTATCCGGATATCGTCCGTGAGATTCAGGAAAGTTACAGTAAATAGTCAACGGATTTTGGAGGAGTAAGATGTACGATATTATGATTATCGGCGGCGGTGCTGCCGGATGTGCGGCAGCGAGAGAGCTGTCCCGTTATAAAGCGGATATTTGTGTCGTGGAAAAAGAAGAAGATGTCTGTGCAGGAACGTCCAAAGCCAACAGCGCGATCGTTCATGCCGGTTATGATGCAGAACCAGGTTCACTTATGGCAAAACTTAATGTCAAGGGCAATGAGATGATGGAAGCTATGTCTAAAGAACTGGATTTTGATTTTAAACGGATCGGTTCGATGGTTGTCTGTGTGCATGAAGAAGATATCGGTAAGCTGGAAGAACTCCTGGAGCGGGGAAAGAAAAACGGTGTAAAGGATATGCGGATTCTTAATGCAGAGGAAGCCCATGCTCTTGAACCGAATCTGACAGAGCAGGTGGTGGCTGCACTTTATGCACCGACAGCCGGTATCGTCTGTCCTTTTGGTATGACCATCGCCTATGCGGAAAATGCGGCGGTCAACGGTGTGGAATTTAAATTGAATACAAAGGTTGAGAAGATTGAAAAGATTGAAGGCGGTTATGCTTTGACGACAGATCAGGGTGTTTTTGAAACAAAAGTGGTCATCAATGCTGCCGGTGTATATGCGGACTATTTCCACAATATGGTCAGCGGGGAAAAAATCCATATCACACCACGGCGCGGCGATTACTGTCTTTTAGACAAAACGGCGGGAGGTCATGTATCCCATACGATTTTCCCTCTGCCGGACCGTTTCGGTAAGGGTGTGCTTGTGACACCGACCATTCACGGCAACCTTTTAGTCGGACCGACAGCCATCGACATTGAAGATAAAGAGGCGACGGCGACGACAAGAGAAGGACTTGATTTTCTTATCAGTAAAGCCGGGGAGGCAGTGTCGGATATTCCGATGCGCCAGGTCATCACATCCTTTGCAGGTCTTCGCGCCCATGAAGATCACCATGAATTTATTATCGGTGAAGTCAAAGATGCCAAAGGTTTTGTGGATGTGGCAGGTATTGAATCTCCGGGACTTTCAAGTGCACCGGCCATCGGCGTGATGGTCAGTCAGATTGTTTCGAAGATGCTTGACCTTTCGGAAAACCCGGATTTTATTCCGGTCCGCCGCGGTATTTTAAATCCAAATAAACTGAGTTTTGAAGACAGAAAGGCATTGATCGAGGCCCGTCCGGAATATGGCAATATTATATGCCGATGTGAGATGATCACCGAAGGAGAGATTATCGATGCGATCCACCGTCCGGTCGGTGCAAGATCCCTTGACGGTGTGAAACGCCGCACCCGTGCCGGAATGGGCAGATGTCAGGCCGGCTTTTGCTCTCCGAGAACAATGGAAATCTTAGCGAGAGAACTTCATGTACGTATGGCCGATATTACAAAATCCGGCGGTCATTCAAAGCTGATCGTCGGCCAGATAAAAGATCAATTATAGGAAGGATGGTGCACACTATGTTACATTATGATCTGGTCATTGTCGGAGGAGGTCCGGCAGGACTTGCCGCAGCAGCGGCTGCGAAAAAAAGCGGACTCGAAAGCATCATCATTCTTGAGAGAGATCATGAGCTGGGCGGCATTTTAAATCAGTGTATCCACAATGGTTTCGGTCTTCATACATTTAAGGAAGAACTGACCGGTCCTGAGTATGCGGGACGTTTTATTGATGAAGTAACGGCACTTCAGATTGAATATAAATTAAATACGATGGTCATGGATATCACAGCGGATAAGAAAGTGACAGCCATGAACAGAAATGACGGTCTTTTTGAAATACAGGCGAAAGCGATCATTCTTGCTATGGGATGCCGTGAACGTCCGCGCGGCGCTTTAAATATTCCGGGATATCGTCCGGCGGGTATTTATTCTGCGGGAACGGCTCAGAGACTTGTCAACATCGAAGGCTTTATGCCTGGACGTGAAGTTGTTATTTTAGGCTCCGGTGATATTGGCCTTATTATGGCCCGCCGTATGACCTTAGAAGGCGCAAAGGTCAAAGTTGTGGCAGAACTTATGCCTTTCTCAGGCGGTCTGAAGCGAAATATTGTACAGTGTCTGGATGATTTCGGCATTCCGCTGAAACTGAGCCACACAGTTGTGGATATTGAAGGAAAAGAAAGAGTTGAGGGCATTACTCTGGCCGAAGTAGATCAGACAGGCAGACCGATTCCGGGAACGGAGGAACATTATACATGTGATACACTGCTTCTTTCCTGTGGTCTTATTCCTGAAAATGAATTGTCCAGAGGTATCGGTGTGGATATGGAACCGGTTACAAACGGACCTGTCGTTAATGAAAGTCTTGAGACAAGCGTTCCGGGTGTTTTTGCCTGTGGTAACGTTCTTCATGTACATGATCTGGTTGATTTTGTGTCAGAAGAGGCAGCCGCAGCAGGAAAAAATGCTGCCCGTTACATTCGTGAATGCGGACAGACATCGGATATGGGCAGTGCGGTGAAGCTTTGTACGGAAGGCATTGTGCGCTATACGGTTCCTAAAACAATCCATATAGAACGGATGGAGGATGAACTGACTGTACGTTTCCGTGTGGGTGCTGTTCAGAAAAATTGTTATGTTTCTGCTTATTTTGATGAGGAACGTGTGATTAAGAAACGTCGTCCGGTAGTCGCACCGGGTGAGATGGAAGAAGTAAAACTAAAAAAAGAGATGCTTCTTAAATATCCGGATCTGAAAAAGATTACCTTTAGAGTAGAGGAGGCGTAAACATGGAGAAAAGAGAATTGACATGTATCGGATGTCCTCTGGGCTGTGCGATCACAGTGACGATGGAAAGCGGTGAGATCGTCGGTATTACAGGACATACATGTAAACGGGGCGAGGAATATGCACGTAAAGAGGTAACAAATCCGACACGAATCGTCACATCAATTGTTAAGGTTGAGGGTGGAAAGATTCCGATGGTTTCTGTAAAGACAAAGTCGGATATTCCTAAAAATAAAATTTTTGATGTTGTGCGTGGACTTAAGAATGTTACTGTGAAAGCACCGGTGCATATTGGTGATGTGATTGTCTCTGATATTGCAGATACCGGTGTGGCTGTAGTGGCAACAAAAAATGTAGATATCCTTTAGCAGACGTCAAAAAATGGAAAGGGGGATACAAATATGGAAGTGTTCACATCAATTAATACATATCTTCATACCTTTTGTGTTCCTGTTGTGTTCATTCGTCTGCTTATGGCAGCGGCGTGCGGCGGCGGTATCGGCTACCTCAGAAGCGTCAAGAAGCGGGGAGCCGGTTTTAAAACCCATATACTGGTCTGTGTCGGGGCTGCACTGATCATGATGACCGGACAGTACATATATGCTTACGTATCCGGCGGAAACGGCGACGTGGCCCGGCTGGCCGCTCAGGTTGTCAGTGGTGTGGGCTTTTTAGGCGCCGGAACGATCATGGTGACCGGTGGCAATCAGATCAAAGGTCTGACGACGGCAGCGGGTTTGTGGGCATCCTCAGGCATTGGACTGGCTATAGGCATCGGATTTTATTCCGGTGGTTTTTTTGCCACATTGATCGTATTCTTTGTTTATAATTTTATGGAGCGGGTGGACGAGTATGCCTATGAACACTCCAGAGTATATGATCTTTATGTGGAATTTGAATCGAGACAATATATTACCCCTTTTATGCTGGAGATGAAAAAGAATGGGTTTAAGTTTTTAAGTATTCAGTTGAGTAAATCCAAGAAAAACAAAGATGATATCGTCAGTGCAACCATGTCCATCGAGGTCAACACCAAGTCAAAAGGTGTGGATGTTCATAAGATCATAGAGAATCTGGAAGGCGTGAATTCGGTGGAAGAAATATAAGTACATCTTGACTTTTGGTGTATTATTGAATAGAATATATTCCATACGATAAATGTGGTGAGAAAGAGGAGTAGGAATCCGGCCTTAAAAGAGAGAATGACTCATGGGCTGAAAGGTCATTTAGAGAAGCGGATTTTGAAGGTAGCTTTTGAACAGGACGGGTGAAACCATTCGGTAAGTAGCCGGTCACGGGTGGCTCCGTTAAGGGCTTCAGAGATATGTACAGTTTTGTGCATAATTAAGGTGGTAACGCGAGCTTTCGCCCTTATGGGGTGAAAGCTCTTTCATTTTTTATTAACAGGAGGAAAAAAGATGCAGTTGGAGAAAACTTATAATCCGGCGGCCATTGAAGATAAACTTTATCAGAAATGGCTTGACAACAAATACTTCCATGCAGAAGTAGACAGAAGCAAAAAACCATTTACGATCGTGATCCCGCCGCCAAATATTACCGGACAGCTTCATATGGGTCACGCTCTGGATAATACATTACAGGATATTTTGATCCGTTCCAAACGTATGCAGGGATACAATGCTCTCTGGCAGCCGGGAACAGACCACGCAAGTATTGCGACAGAAGTTAAGATTCTTGAGAAGATGAAAGAGGAAGGCATCAGCAAGAAGGATCTTGGACGTGAAGCTTTTCTTGAAAGAGCATGGGACTGGAAGAAGGAATACGGCGGACGTATTATCAGCCAGTTAAAGAAACTGGGATCTTCCTGTGACTGGGACAGAGAACGTTTCACAATGGATGAAGGCTGTAATAAGGCTGTTGAGGAAGTATTCGTACGTCTTCACGAAAAAGGACTTATTTATAAAGGCGCCCGCATTATTAACTGGTGTCCGGTATGTAAGACATCTATTTCTGATGCAGAGGTTGAATATGAAGATCAGGCCGGACATTTCTGGCACATTAATTATCCGGTAGAAGGTTCGGATGAGATGGTAGAGATCGCTACGACCCGTCCGGAAACGATGCTCGGTGATACAGCGGTTGCTGTTCATCCGGATGATGAGCGCTATAAACATCTCATCGGAAAAAATGTTATTCTCCCAATCGTGAATAAAACGATTCCGGTGGTAGCAGATGAGTATGTTGATAAAGAATTTGGTACAGGAGTGGTAAAAATCACACCTGCACATGACCCTAACGACTTTGAAGTGGGTAAGAGACACAATCTGGAACAGATCAATATCATGAATGACGATGCGACGATCAATGAAAACGGCGGAAAATATGCCGGTATGGATCGTTATGAAGCACGTGAGGCGATCGTTAACGAGTTAAAAGAACTTGGTCTTCTTGTTCGCATTGAAGATTATAATCACAATGTGGGTACCCATGACCGTTGTAAGACAACCGTTGAGCCGCTCATCAAACAGCAGTGGTTTGTGAAGATGGAAGAACTGGCAAAACCGGCGATCGAGGCACTGAAGAAGGGAGATCTTAAGTTCGTTCCGGAACGTTTTGACAAGACATATCTCCACTGGCTTGAAAATATCCGTGACTGGTGTATTTCCCGTCAGCTCTGGTGGGGACATCGTATTCCGGCATATTACTGCGAGGACTGCGGCGAGATCATGGTAGCCCGCAAGGCAGATGCACCGCATACATGTTCCAAGTGCGGCAGCACACATATCGTTCAGGATGAAGATACTCTGGATACATGGTTTAGTTCTGCACTTTGGCCTTTCTCCACACTCGGATGGCCGGATAAGACAGAAGATCTGGATTATTTCTATCCGACAAATGTGCTTGTAACAGGCTATGATATTATCTTCTTCTGGGTTATCCGTATGGTATTTTCCGGATTAGAACACATGGGCGAAGTACCATTTGATACCGTTCTTATCCATGGTCTTGTCCGGGATTCCCAGGGACGTAAGATGAGTAAGTCTCTCGGAAACGGTATTGACCCTCTGGAAGTTATTGATAAATACGGCGCAGACGCTTTAAGATTTACCCTTGTCACAGGTAATGCACCGGGTAACGATATGCGTTTCTACTGGGAACGTGTGGAAGCAAGCCGTAACTTTGCAAACAAAGTATGGAATGCATCCCGTTTCATGCTGATGAATTTTGAACAGGCTGAAGAAGCCGGAATTTCCATCGATCATGTGACCTTAGATGATCTGACTCAGGCAGATAAATGGATTTTATCCAAAGCAAATACACTGGCAAAAGATGTCACAGCCAATATGGATAAATATGAGCTTGGTATCGCTGTTCAGAAGCTTTATGATTTCATTTGGGAAGAGTTCTGTGACTGGTATATCGAGATGGTTAAACCACGTCTCTATAATAATGAAGATCAGACGAAAGCCGCTGCTCTCTGGACATTAAAAACCGTACTCATTCAGGCATTAAAATTACTCCATCCATACATGCCGTTCATTACAGAAGAAATTTTCTGCAATGTTCAGGATGAAGAAGAATCTATTATGATTTCTTCATGGCCGGAGTTTAAAGAGGAATGGAATTTTGAGGCCGATGAACTTGCCGTTGAGACGATCAAAGAGGCTGTTCGCGGTATCCGAAATGTACGTACAGGCATGAATGTACCGCCAAGTAAGAAAGCAAAAGTGATCGTTGTATCTGAAAACGAAGAGATTCAGCACATTTTTGAAAACGGTAAAGTTTTCTTTGCCACACTGGCTTATGCAAGTGAAGTTGTTATTCAGAGTGATGAGACAGGCATTGAAAAGGATGCCGTATCCACAGTGATCCACCAGGCTGTTATTTACATGCCATTTGCAGAACTTGTTGATATTGCAGAAGAAAAAGCCCGTCTTGAAAAAGAAGTGGATAAACTTCACAAAGAGATCGCAAGAGCGTCAGGAATGCTTAACAATCCAAACTTTGTCAGCAAGGCACCGGAAGCAAAGATTCAGGCAGAGCGGGATAAGCTGGAAAAATATACACAGATGTTAAAGCAGGTTGAAGAACGACTGGAAGCTTTAAAAGGATGATGGAAGAGGTTGTAAAATATCTGTATGAGATTCCCCGGTTCGCACGGACCGGGGGTCTTTGTCAGACACAGGAAAGACTCAGGCTTTTAGGAAACCCGGAAAAAAGTTTTCATTATATCCATGTGGCGGGGACGAACGGCAAAGGTTCGGTCTGCGCCTATATGGAAGCCGCTTTGCGCCGGATGGGATTTAAGACCGGGCTTTTTACATCCCCCCATCTGATCCGGATCAATGAGCGGATACGGATCGGAAATGAAGAAATCAGCGACGAAGCTTTTATCCGGGCATTTCATCGGGTAAAGGAACTAATCGACAGACAGATGACCGAGGGAATCCCTCATCCCACCTTTTTTGAGTTTATTTATCTGATGGCCATGTGTGCTTTTGAAGAAGCAGGTATTGCGTATGGCGTGATTGAGACGGGACTCGGCGGAAGACTTGATTTGACCAATGCGGTGGAGAAGCCGGATCTTACGGTTATTACGTCGATCAGTCTGGATCACACAGCGATCCTCGGAGATACAGTAGAGAAGATCGCGTCGGAAAAAGCCGGTATTATCAAACCTCATGTGCCTTTAGTTTATCTTGCCAGGACAAATAGTGTCAGCCATGTGATCGAAGATCAGGCAAGGTCACAGGAAAGTCCGGTATTTCCGGTCCGAACAGAATGGATACAAGATGTTTGTGTCAGAGAAGGACGTCTTTCTTTCGCCTATCAGTGTCCTTATTTTGAAAAATATGATATAATCTTAAATACCGGCGGAATCTATCAGGCTGAGAATGCCAGTCTGGCATTGACCGGCTTGGAAGTGATGTTCGGGGACAGGTTCCGTGACTCAATTCTGGCTGGGATCGAATCGATGCAGTGGGCAGGAAGAATGGAGCCCGTTGCACAGAATGTTTATGTGGACGGAGCTCACAATGATGACGGTATTCAGAAACTGGTCGAGTCGGTGAACATGGCATTTTCAGGAAAGGATATTTATCTTGTTTTTGCCGTGGCTGAGGATAAGGATTATCAGGAGATGGCAAGACATTTGAGTCAGATCAAAGGATTAAAGGGTGTGATCGTCACAGAGATCAATAATGGACGCCGTCGGGATTTTCATGAAGTTATGGAAGATTTTAAGAAAAACTGGCATGGAATCATTCAGGGAACATATAATGTAAGTGAAGCTATTGTTACAGGGCAGGAATGGAAAGGACAGGATGGCATTTTGATCTGTACAGGCTCTCTTTATCTGGTCGGCCATGTGAAGGAGATTCTGGGAGGAATTTAGATGATTAACTTTGATGAAGAACTGAAGAAATATAAACCGAGTCTTGAAGTAGATCAGGCAGAGGAAGCGATTCAGAGGAATGATCTGCGGGATGTCGTTGATATCGTCGAGGAGATGATGCAGGAAGTTCGCCGTGATCCGAAACGCTTCAGACAAGTTTAGGGGGGACGGCTATGAATTGTCCGAAATGTTCCACGCCTCTTGAGAATACATATCGATGCCCGAACTGTCAGTGCGAAGATCCTATTATGAAGCGTATTATTTACGCCTCAAATCAGCATTATAATGAGGGATTGAGCAAGGCAAAAGTACGCGATTTGAGCGGTGCGGTCACATCGCTGCAGATGAGTCTGAAGTATAATAAACGCAATACAAAGGCGAGAAATCTTCTCGGACTTGTGTACTTTCAGATGGGAGAGACGGTCGAGGCTCTCAGTGAGTGGGTCATAAGTGTTCATTTTCAGGGGAAGAACAATGTCGCAAAGAATTATATAAAAAAAGTCCAGGAGAATCAGGGGCAGCTCCAGGTGATCAACAGTACGATACAGAATTATAATCTGGCGCTTCAGTACCTGGATGAAGGCAACAGCGATCTGGCCATCATTGAGCTTAAGAAAGTGGTCAATCTGAACCCGAATTATATCCGGGCTTATCAGCTTTTAGGGCTTTTATATATTCAGAGAAAGCAGTATTCGGCGGCAAAAAAGATTCTCTCCAGAGCACTTAAGCTGGACAGAAATAACCTGACGACCGTTCGGTACATGAATGAACTTGTCGGTTATTCCCGACAGAAAAGAAAGAACAGGGATATTGAGCGGCATAAGGCATCTTATGTACAGATTAAAGATCCAAATCCCATCGTTATTGAGAAGTCTGCCAATAATTATACGGATTTCAATACAAGTACCTTATCCTTTGTCAATATTCTGATCGGTATTATTATCGGCGCGGCCGTTGTGGGATTGCTGCTTGTTCCGTCGATCCAGAAGACAAAGACAGCAGAGTATAACAAAGCGATCGTTGAATACAGCGGTGAGATATCGGATAGAAATAAACAGATTGCACTGCTCCAAAATCAGATCGATGAACTGACAAATGAAAATAATAAACTGGCAAATGATGCGGATACTTCCGGAAATGCGGCAGACACCAGCCATAATGAAATATTGCTGATCCAGGCCGTCAAGTCCTATCTGGATAATGATTTTGTTTCAGCGGGAACAACCTTGTCAGAAGTGGACAGAAATATCTTGTCGGATCAGGATGCACAGACTGTCTATGATTTTCTTCTGGCAAAAACGAAGGATACGGTCATCGGACAGCTTTACGATGAGGCTTATCAGTACTATGGCAGCAAAGATTATATGAATGCGGTAACCATGTTTAAAAAAGTGCTGAATCTGGATTCGGATTCGGTGGAATCCTGGTATTATATGGGAAGATCTTATCAGTATCTGACCGATTTTGAACAGGCGAGAAATTGTTACAGAACGATTGTTGACAATTACGGAGACAGCGAATATGCATCCGATGCGCAGCAGTATCTGACACAGATTGAGAATCGTAAAACAGAAAGTGAATAAGATGATAGATAACAAAAGATGAATCTTCGGATTCATCTTTTGTTTTTTGGAGGGTAAAAAATGGATATGGAATATGAAATGCGGGGACCTTATCTTATTGTACATGTCGGAAGTGAGCTGGATCATCACAGAGCTGAATGTCTGAAGGCAGGACTTCATAAGATTGAGCGGGAACGCGGAATCAAATATATTATTTTTGACTTTAACGGGACCGGTTTTATGGACAGTTCGGGTGTGGGACTTTTGATCAGCAGGTACAGGGATCTGTCCATGAGCGGCGGCAATGTGTATGCATCCGGTGTGTGTCCCGCTGTGAAAAAGTTATTTTATGTGTCCGGACTTCATAAGATCATCGGTGTCTATGAGAAGGTGGAGGATATTATTTATGGAGAAAAATGAAATGATGGTCATTTTTGACAGCAGTTCGGAAAATGAGAGTTTTGCAAGGATGGTCATTGCCGCCTTTGTATCACGAATCGATCCGACCCTCGAGGAGCTGGCCGATATTAAAACCGCTGTCTCAGAGGCGGTCACAAACAGTATCATTCACGGTTATAAGGATGGAAAGGGCGATATACGGATGCATGCAAGCATTGCGGATCGGGAGTTATTTGTAGAGATTGAGGATGAGGGTGTGGGCATTGAAGATATTCAAAGAGCAATGGAGCCGATGTATACGACGCGTCCGGACCTGGATCGTTCGGGTATGGGATTCGCTTTTATGGAGGCCTTTATGGATGGATTAGAAGTGGTGTCTGAACCGGGGAAAGGAACTCTGGTAAAGATGACGAAAAAAATGGGAGCGATCTGAATATATATGGAATTTCTTGAATTACTTTTAGCCGCAAAATCAGGGGATAAAGATTCAAGAGATTTACTTATTGAGAAAAATATGGGGCTTGTGTGGAGTGTGGTCCGCCGGTTTTCCCATCGCGGTTATGAGGCAGAAGATCTGTTTCAGATCGGTGTGATCGGTCTTATGAAAGCTATCGATTATTTTGATACATCGTATGATGTGAAGTTTTCCACCTACGCAGTTCCGATGATATCCGGGGAGATCAAGCGTTTTTTAAGAGATGACGGCATGATCAAAGTGAGCCGGTCTTTAAAGGAAAATTTATGGAAGATTCAGAAGGCAAGAGAAGCGTTGAATCATAAAAAGGGAAGGGAGGCCTCACTCAGCGAATTATGTGCATGTACGGGACTTGCGGCGGAGGATGTGATCACGGCCATGGAATCCGGGTGTGAAGTTGAATCACTGAACAAAGTTATTTTTCAAAATGACGGACAACCGGTGCGGCTTGTGGACAAGCTTGTAGAAAAAAAGGATTGTCACGGTGAATTGCTGGATCGGATTCTTGTGGAAGAGCTTCTTGAAAATCTGGATGCGAAGGAGCGGGAACTGATTATTTTGCGTTATTATTGCAATGAGACACAGAGCCGGATCGCAGATTATTTCGGTATATCCCAGGTTCAGGTATCACGAATGGAAAAGAAGGTACTGCAGAGGATGCGGGAATGTCTGAAAAATCCATAAGCATGATACATCTTTTGAAAGAGTGATTTTTCAAAAGATGTATTTTTTTTTGTCCGGCAGGAATAATAAGGTGCAGAGGAGTGATGAAAATGGCGGAAAAAAGTGATTTATATATTAAACTCGACGAGCATGTCCGCACAGAGAAAAAGGATGTGCCCCTATCGAAGGTTGCCGGTGTCTATTGTCAGGACGAGGAATTAAAATCTCAGGCAGAAAAAGTTATTGTATATTCATTTCAGGAAGGAGAAAAGGAAAAGGCGGTTTTTTCTCTGATCTATATATATAAGAAAATTTATGAGTGCATGGGAAGTAATATCCAGATCCATTCGGTGGGGGCATCCGAATGTCTGGTAGACTGGATTCAGGAAAAACGGCCCTCAAAACTTCTGGGTTATGTGCAGGTTGTTCTTGTCGGTCTTGTCACTTTTTTTGGAGCCGCCTTTACAATCATGACTTATAATGCGGACGCGGGAGTTCCGGATGTTTTTCGTACCCTGTATGAAATGTTTACAGGGAGAAGCGGAGGAAATGGTGTGCTGGAACTGACCTATTCGATTGGGATCGGCATTGGTGTTATTGTATTTTTTCATCATTTTGAAAAGAAAGGGCGAAAAACACCAACGGCCATGGAAGTTCAAATGAACAAATATGAGAAGGATGTGGTGGATTCTTATGTAAAGTATGAGGAGCGAAGGGGGAATACATTCGAATGACCAATACGGTACTGGCGTTGATCGGACTTTCCTGCGGATTTACCGTGTCCGCGGCCCTGTTTGCTCTTATTGCCACTATCGGTGTGCTGAACCGGATGGCTCAGATGACCCGGAGTGCCGCCTTTATTCGGGGATATGAGGTTTGTTTCATGGCCGGAGGTATTATTGGAAATCTTCTTTCCATTTATCAATGGAAGCTGGCGGAGGGAATGCTCTGGTTTACAGGGATCAGCGGATTGTTTACCGGCATCTACATCGGGTGCTTTGTGGGGGCACTGGCGGAAGTTTTGAATGTTTTTCCGATTTTATTTCACAGGCTGGGGCTTCGTCAGGGAATGAAATGTCTGATCGGTGCCATGGCTCTCGGAAAAGCGATTGGCGGTATTATTGATTTTTTTATGTGAGGAGGAAAAATATGGATCCGAAATCGTATCAGGAGTATGTTGAAAATGTAACACCGAAGGTCAATGGATGGCTTTCTTTTTTGAAGGCTTTTGTGAGCGGAGGCGTGATCTGCGTCATCGGGCAGATACTTTGCGACTGGTTTAAATCCGCAGGTCTTATGCATACACTTGCAAGTAATTACACCACGCTTATATTGATTCTGGCAAGTGTCCTGCTCACAGGATTTAATCTTGTGGGACCAATCACAAAATTTGCAGGTGCCGGGTATCTTGTGCCGATTACCGGATTTGCCAATTCGGTTGCATCCTGTGCCATTGAATTTAAACGGGAAGGGCAGGTATTTGGGATCGGAAGTCAGATTTTTAATATTGCCGGTCCGGTAATTTTATACGGTATCGTCACAAGCTGGTTTTTTGGATTTATCTACTGGATTTTAACAAGCATCGGTCTTGTTTAGAGTTGGAGGAAGGAAAATGAGCGATAAAAGACAGGGAAAATATACGGTTAGGTTTGAACATCCACCGATTATCCGAAGTTATGCATCTATTGTCGGTCAAAAGGAGAAAGAGGGTCCTCTGGGAACTTATTTTGATACGGTGTGCGAGGATCCGATGATGGGGAAAAAGAGTTGGGAGGAAGCGGAGGGAGAGCTTCAGTACAGGGCAGTAACACAGGCACTTGATAAGGCTTTTCTGCGTCCGGAAGATATGGATTATCTCTTTGCCGGCGATCTGCTTGGGCAGACGATTGCCACTTCTTTCGGTGTTATGGAACTGCAGATTCCCCATTTCGGACTTTATGGCGCATGTTCGACAATGGGGGAGGCTTTAAGCCTGGCGGCTATGTCTATCGACGGCGGTTTTGCGGACAGGGCAGCGGCAGTTACTTCCAGCCATTTTGCCAGTGCGGAAAAACAGTTCCGTTTCCCTTTAGGTTATGGAAATCAGAGGTCTTTGGCGGCAACATGGACGGTTACGGGAAGCGGTGCCCTTATACTTGAAAATCCGATGATCTGTTCCGAACAGTCTGCTGACCGGTGTATACGGGTGATGGCAGTGACAACAGGAAAAATCATCGATTACGGTGTGAATGATTCCCAGAATATGGGTGCATGTATGGCACCGGCAGCAGCCTTTGTCATTGCTTCCCATCTTCGGGATATGCACCGGAAACCGGAGGATTATGACCGTATCATTACCGGGGATCTTGGGACAGTGGGGCAGACGATTTTATTTTCTCTCATGCAGGAGGAGGGCTTTGACATAAGGGGAAATCACATGGACTGCGGTATTGAAATATTTGATCCGAAAACTCAGGATACTCATGCAGGAGGCAGCGGATGCGGATGCTCAGCGGTGACGTTATGCAGCTATATCACTAAAAAAATGGAAGAGGGGGAATGGAAACGTGTTCTCTTTGTGCCGACGGGAGCATTGCTTTCTAAAATAAGTTTTAATGAAGGGATGACGATACCGGGCATTGCTCACGGCATTGTTTTAGAAAAGCATTGATTTTTGGTTGATATTTTGCAATATTTGTCTATAATGATAAATGGTACCAGGGTTAAAAGGCAGGTTGAAACCCTGGTATCGGATACATACGGAATGATAAAATTTTAAGGAGTGATATAGATGAAATTTCACTATGCAAAACGTCTGGACTCATTTCAGGCAGGGATATTTGCAATATTGAATGAAAAGAAAGATGAACTTGTCCGGCAGGGAAGGGAAGTTTTTAATCTTTCTGTCGGAACACCGGATTTTAAGCCGGCACCTCATGTGATGGAAGCCTTTTATAAAGCATGTCAGGATCCGGAAAATTATAAATATTCGCTGGTGGATATTCCGGAACTGCTTCAGGCGGTAGTCGGACACTATGAGAGACGTTACGGTGTACATATTGAACCGGAAGAAATTATGTCGGTAAACGGTTCTCAGGAAGGTATTGCGCATATTGCCCTTGCTTTGTGTGATGCGGGGGATGTGGTGCTTGTTCCGAACCCGGGATATCCGATTTTTTCAATCGGGCCTTTTCTTTGTGGTGCAGAGCCGGTAACTTATGATCTGAAACCGGAAAATCATTATATGCCGGATTTTTCAGCAATTCCTGCGGATGTTGCAAAAAAAGCCAAATTTATGATCGTTTCTTATCCTCTGAATCCGGTCTGTGCTGCTGCGGATGACACGGTGTATGAGGAACTCATTCGTTTTGCGAAAGAAAATGATATTATTGTGCTTCATGATAATGCGTATTCAGATATTATCTATGACGGACGAAAGGGTGGTTCATTCCTTCATTATAAAGGTGCGAAGGATGTAGGCGTAGAATTTTACTCCCTCTCCAAGTCTTATAATCTGACAGGTGCAAGAATTTCCTTTGTTATAGGAAATAAAGAGATCATCCAGAAGTTTAAGACCGTTCGAAGCCAGATTGATTACGGTGTGTTTAAACCGGTTCAGTACGGTGCCATCGCTGCACTGGAAGGGCCTCAGGATGCGGTTCTGGCCCAGTGTGAAGAATATGAACGTCGAAATAAAGCTTTATGCGGAGGACTTCGAAGTATCGGATGGAATGTGCCGGACAGTGAAGGTACCATGTTTGTGTGGGCTCCGATTCCTGAAGGTTATACATCATCCGAAGAATTTTGTATGGATCTGGTGGAAAAGACAGGCGTGCTCTGTAC
>JAEDDO010000121.1 GCA_016298055.1 Frisingicoccus sp. | reverse complement strand
ATAGAATAAAAGATAGTAGTATTATGAGCTTTTACACATAAAATATACATTTAAGTGTAAAAAAGAGCACCGCGGTTAAGCAGTGCTCAATAAATTGAAATGTTGTTTAGTTGTAAGATAAACTGTCTGAAGGATAGAAAGGATCGCTTGTGACATCAATTCCCAACTTTCTTAATGACTGTTCATCGTTGCGGGTGAGCATGATCGTTGAGTGGGCCTGAAGACCGCGGAGTTTGCTCAGATTATCCATGGCCAGCTGTGCTACCGGATTTGTCACTGCGCTGATACTTAAGGCAATTAAGATCTCCTCAGTATTTAACGCTGTATATTTATTGTGAAGATGGGTGCCTTTAAGGTTGATCATCGGCTCAAGGATGTTTGGTGAGATCAGAAGAATCTCATCGGAAATACCTGCAAGATATTTGATCGCATTTAAGATCATGGCACCGCAGGAACTCATCAATTCAGATTTTTTACCGGTGATGATCTGACCGTCGTCCATCTGGATCGCACAGACAGAACAGATATCATTATTGATCAAAATACCTTTGTATTTTTCTGCCAATTCCCGTGCAGGAAGGACAACACTTCGGTCTTCCTGTTTTAATTCCATATTTTCCATGATCATATGCATGCGCTGCATGGCATCTTCATCAATTAATCCCTTTTTATATTCACAGCATGTCTTAAAATAACGGCGAATGATCTCCTGTCGGGAAGCTTCCTGGACAACTTCATCGTCAATAATACCGAAGCCGACACGGTTTACACCCATATCTGTCGGAGATTTATAAACGGATGGTTCATTCGTAATACGCTCAATAATACGGCGCACAACCGGGAACATCTCAAGATCACGGTTGTAGTTGACGGCCATCTCACCGTAAGCATCCAAATGGAAAGAGTCGATCATATTGACATCTTTTAAATCCACAGTTGCAGCTTCATAAGCCACATTCAGAGGATGTTTTAAAGGCACATTCCACACAGGGAAAGTTTCAAATTTTGAGTAGCCGGCAGATTTTCCAAGACGATGTTCGTGATAAAGCTGGTTTAAGCAGGTAGCAAGTTTACCGCTTCCAGGTCCCGGAGCAGTGACAACAACAATTGGCTTTGTAGTTGTAATATAAGGATTGCGTCCGTAACCTTCACTGCTGACGATCGTGTCAACGTCTGTCGGGTAGCCGAGGATCGCTTCATGTGTATAGACTTTGATGTTCCGGCGTTCCAGTTTGTTGATGAAAACAGTAGTGGCCGGCTGTCCGCTGTAACGGGTGATGACAACACTGTTGACTTCAAGACCGTATTCTCTGAGATCATCAATAAGACGCAAAACATCCATATCATAAGTGATGCCGAAGTCACCACGGATCTTATTACGCTCAATATCACCGGCATAAACACAGATGATAATTTCTGACTTGTCCTTCAGCTGCTGAAGAAGTTTAATCTTGGCATTCTCATCAAAGCCTGGTAAAACACGTTTGGCGTGAAGGTCTGAAATAAGCTTGCCGCCAAATTCAAGATAAAGTTTATCATAGTTATTTACACGTTCAAGAATATATTTTGACTGTTCAAGAATATATTTGTCCGGATCAAATCCGATTTTCATAACAAGTTCCCCCTGTATTTTAATCATAGCAACAGTATAACACAATTTACGACAAGGATACAATCGGGTCTTCATAAAAATATGCTGTTATTTTAATAATTTTTATAGTATACTGGAATGTATTGAACAATATTGGTAAGAGGGATTGGAATGATACATCAGCGACAATTAAAAAATGGTATTCGCATTATTATGGAAGAGATGCCATCCTATCGGTCCGTTTCCATCGGAGTGTGGATTCGGGTCGGCTCTATGTATGAGAATAAACAGACGAACGGCATGGCCCATGTGATCGAGCATATGCTCTTTAAGGGTACAAAAAACCGGACAGCGGCAGATATTGCCAATGAGATGACAGCGCTTGGAGGTAATATGGATGCCTTTACGTGTAAAGACTGTACATGTTATTATGCGAAGACCCTTGACATTTATGCGAAAGAAGCAATGGATATTCTTGGGGATATGATCAGTCATTCCCTGTTTGATGAGAAAGAATTAAAAAAAGAGCTGGGAGTTATACTGGAAGAGATTGATATGTACGAAGATTCTCCTGAGGATCTTGTGCATGAGCATCTTCAGATGGAAGTGTGGAAAGATCATCCCTTAGGCTTCCTGATTTCCGGAGAGAAAGAAGTGGTTTCCAAATTTGACCGGCAGCAGCTCATGGAATTTTTTAATAAGTACTATGTGGGCAAAAATATCGTCATTTCCGTTGCCGGACATTTTGATGCGGATGAAATGACCGGGTGGATTAAAGAATCTTTTGGAAATATTCCTGAAGGACAGAAATCGGATCCGGGACCGGTTCCTGATTTTCATCCGGTTGTCTGGAAACGGGAGAAAGATATTGAACAGAATCATTTATGTGTGGCTTTTGACTGCTGTTCGATTCTCAGTGATGAACGTTATGTGATGACAGTGGCCAATAATATTCTCGGCGGCAACATGAATTCCAGGATATTTATGAAAATACGGGATGAACTTGGACTGACTTATGCAATCTATTCTTACGGAAGTTCTTATGAACAGACCGGGCTTTTTCAGATTTATGCAGCGATGCAGCCGTCCCAGACAGAACAGGTGCTGAAAGAAATTTTTAAAGAGATCGACCGGGGCATAAAGAATGGTATCAGCCGTGAAGAGCTGGATATCGCCATTCGGCAGATTCAGGCGGAGCTTATTTTAGGCTATGAGAGCAGTTATAACCGGATGAGCAGCCTTGGAAAGTCGCTGCTTCTTCATGATCGGGTGATCACTCTTGAGGAGGAACTCGAACATATCCGGCAAGTGACAGAAGAAGATGTGCGCCGCTTTTTTGAAAAATATTTGAAAAAAGATCAATGCAGTATTGCTGTCGTTGGAAATGGTGTTTATGGAGAGGAGGAACTATGACAAAACAGGAATTTTTTATGAAATTGCGAGAAACGCTTTCGGATGAGCTGAATGACCGACAAGTCAATGAACAGGTACAGTATTATGAGGGCTATATAAATGAACAGATCCGTCTTGGCCGAAGCGAGAGTGAGGTGCTTGATGAGCTCGGAGATCCGAGAAGTATTGCTCATAATATTATTGATGGCATTGAGGCCGGAGGAAGCAATGCCGGTTACAGTGTTTACGAAGAATACACTGAGAATGGGGAAAATGCCGGACAAACAGAACCGACATGGAAGGCAAAGTTTAAAGTCTATGGAACAATGGCGGTCATTCTCTGCATTATTTTTGTCGTTCTCATGCTTGTGACACGGCTCATCATATGGCTGCTTCCGGCGATTGTTGTTGCCGGTGCCATTCTTTGGATCATCAAAAAGATCAATGGGCAGTAGGGAGAGCCGGGTATGAAGATCAGTATTTTATGTGTGGGAAAGATCAAAGAGAAGTTTTTCCGAATGGGAATCGATGAATATGCAAAACGGCTTGGACGCTATTGTAAGCTGGAGATTATCGAAGTGGCTGATGAGAAGACGCCGGACAATGCCAGTGCGCATGAAGTGGAGCTTATTAAAGATAAAGAAGGAGAGCGCATTTTAAAAAATATAAGCAGCGATGCTTTTGTGGTGGCTCTCGCTATTCAGGGCAAACAGCTTTCTTCCGAAGAACTGGCATCGAAGATTGAAAATCTGGGTATCCAGGGGACAAGTCATATCCAGATGATCATTGGCGGATCACTCGGACTCTCGGATAAGGTGTTAAAAAAGGCAGATATGCTCTTAAGTTTTTCAAAAATGACCTTTCCTCATCAGCTGATGCGGGTAATTTTGCTGGAACAGATTTACCGGAGTTACCGCATTATTCAGAACGAGCCTTATCATAAATAATTGTCAAAAATTGGATATTCAGTAAAAATTTTTACATAAAGATGGAATCTGGCATTGCTAGACCATCTTTTTTCATGTATAATATTTGTTGAAAATTAGAAGATTAACAAACGGGAGGAAAAAACGATGTCTCAAAGAAAAGATATCCATAAAGTTCTGATTATCGGTTCCGGTCCGATCATTATCGGACAGGCATGTGAATTTGACTATTCAGGAACACAGGCATGTAAAGCCCTTAAAAATCTTGGCTATGAAATCGTGTTGGTCAACTCCAATCCGGCGACTATTATGACAGACCCGGAGATTGCTGATGTGACGTACATTGAACCATTAAATATTGACAGAATCGAGCAGATTATTGCGAAAGAAAGACCAGATGCACTTCTTCCGAACCTTGGAGGACAGTCAGGTCTTAATTTATGTACTGAATTATCTGAGGCAGGTATACTTGAAAAGTACAATGTTGAAGTTATCGGTGTACAGGTCGATGCCATTGAACGTGGTGAGGACCGAATGGAATTTAAGAAAACTATGGAAAGCCTCGGTATCGAGATGGCGCGCAGTGAGATTGCATATTCTGTTGAAGATGCACTTCGAATTGCTGATGAACTGGGCTATCCGGTCGTTCTTCGTCCGGCTTACACGATGGGCGGTGCCGGCGGCGGACTTGTTTATAATGTAGAAGAGTTAAAGACAGTCTGTGCGCGTGGTCTTCAGGCCAGCCTTGTTGGAGAGGTCCTTGTCGAAGAATCCGTTCTCGGCTGGGAGGAATTGGAATTAGAAGTTGTTCGTGATGCGAACAACAATATGATTACCGTTTGTTTTATTGAAAATATTGACCCTATTGGTGTTCATACAGGAGACTCTTTCTGTTCCGCACCAATGCTGACAATTTCTGAGGAAGTTCAGAAACGTCTTCAGGAAAAATCTTATAAGATTGTTGAAGCGATCCAGGTTATCGGCGGAACAAACGTACAGTGGGCACATGATCCAAAGACAGACAGAGATATTATTATCGAGATCAACCCGCGTACATCCCGCTCATCTGCACTGGCTTCCAAGGCGACAGGTTTCCCGATCGCTCTTGTATCCGCAAAACTGGCAACAGGACTTACTCTGGAAGATCTTCCATGCGGCAAATACGGCACATTGGATAAGTATGTTCCGGACGGAGATTATGTTGTTATCAAGTTTGCACGCTGGGCATTTGAAAAATTCAAAGGCGTTGAAGACAAACTCGGTACTCAGATGCGCGCAGTGGGCGAAGTTATGAGTATCGGTAAAAACTATAAAGAAGCTTTCCAGAAAGCGATCCGAAGCCTTGAAACCGGACGTTACGGTCTTGGACATGTGAAAGACTTCGATACAAAGACAAAAGAGCAGCTTCTCAAGATGCTGATCTCCGCATCCAGCGAACGTCATTTCATTATGTATGAAGCTCTTCGCAAAGGTGCAACTGTAGAAGAGAT
>JAEDDO010000120.1 GCA_016298055.1 Frisingicoccus sp. | reverse complement strand
CAAAAGTTTCAAAAGATAAGTTTTGTTATTTTTTATGTTCGTAACAACTGCCAGCAGGAAAAATACACAAAATCCGATACCGATACCAAACCATATCGATTTTGTTACTGTTGTGATAACCGCAAGAATCTCCACAGCAAAAATGATATAATCATACCATTTATTCCTTTCCAGATTATAGAAGAATATATATATACCGACGATCAGATAGATGGATGTGGTAAAAATAATACGGGTATACCCGCCATGACCCAGAGTAATTGAAGGCGCAATGCTGTGACCATGAACCAGATTTGAAAAGCCTTCAAAAAACTCATAAATAAACTTGGGATTTGCTTCCTGGGCAAAATACATACCAATATGTACAAGAGCCAGCGCAAAAACAACATATTTTAAAAATTCCAGAAATTTTGTCATTTCAAATTCTTTCCTCTTAATTAAATAAGAAGCAGGAAAAAATAAAGAAAATACAGCAGCCGAATCGAAAGCTTCACTGTGTGCATACTGAAGGCTTGTTCCCTTCAGCCACGGAATCAGTGTCATGGATAATATCATGGATATTTCAAACAGAACTGCCCCAATATCAATAGCGGTATAACTTCCGAAATAAGAATCTTTACTCAGAGAAAAAATTTTAATCCTGTTTACCAGAAGATATACAAAAAAATAAGCATACAAGCTTAAAAATGCCAGAATAAAAAGAATATGACGAATAGCTATACCACCGATCATAACCATCGTCCCTGTAAATCCCAAAATCAACTCTATACAAAATAAAAAGCAAAAAATAATTGCCGTCTTCTTTAAAATCTTCATGTGCTCCGCCTTATCTAAATAGTATTCCCGGCTTTTTATATTTAAGTGCCAGTTTCATCTTTCTCCGAATCATTGTATAGTGAAAAAAAGCCTTGCTCACAAAACCTTTTCTATAAAAAGCACGAATATCTTTTTCAAAAATTTTTAAACGCGCAAGTTCCTTTTGTTCATCATAAATATTTGAAGAAAAGGATTGATACAGACATGTATCCACAATCTGGATTTTGCAATGCCTTCTTCGCATATCCCGGATAAAATTATGATCCACATAATCCAGGAACAGAGCTTCATTATATCGATATTTCCTGAAAATTCCCAGATAAATGACCATACCGCTGTTAATGCCGCAAAGCTCATTCTGGCGAATTTTCCATACATCTCCTCCAATCGCTCTGTGACAATAATATTTTTTCATCATGGACGGTGACAATACGCCGATTTCATCCTTGACAATCGGAAGATAAATATGTGCCGACGGCCGCTCTAAAGCTCTGTACATCTGCTTAAAATAGTCTTCCGGTATATCGGTATCGTCATCAAAAAGCATCACATACCCTTTCATGGACGGATTCAGTGTATGAATCACATCCAATGCCTTATTATACGCTTTGCTCAGTCCCTGATTGCCGTGCATATCCACATACTGGTATCCGTCCGATACCACAATATCTCTGTTGCCGTAATCTTTTGTGCTGTTATCACACACGATCATCTTGATCCGGCCCTGCTTTTTTATGCACTGATATGTGACAGAGTCACATACATTTTTATTATAAACAACTATAATTCCAAATATCTGTGTCATCTTAGAACTCCCATCCCCATTTCATATAATACTGAATCATGGACTTCAGCCATCTTAAAATACCACGCAGATTTCTTAAATTTTCCCGATGCCATTTATGATAAACATACACCGACGGAAAGAAAACGATTCTGTAACGCTGACGCACCATTCTCGAAAGATCCGCATCCTCCATATACATAAAATAACGCTTGTCAAATCCTTTCAGACGCTTAAAAACAGATGTACGGATGGCAAAAAAACATCCTGTGCAAAAATCCACATCTGTCGGGGTATTAAGATTCTCAAGTTCTCTTGTATATATCTGTCGATAATGTTTAAATGGCTTAAATTTACTTAAAATCGTATAACGAATGGTTGGATTCCTCTTCGGAAGCTGCTGTTCTGTTCCGTTATCATTCATGATCTTCGGTGTGATCATCGCTGCATTCCTATGCACCTCAAGATAATCCACCATCGGTCCGAAAACATCCTGTGTCACAAAAATGTCCGGATTAATAACAAAATGATATTTTGAATCCAGTTTGCGAAGAATACGGTTATGTCCGCCTCCAAATCCCAGATTGCGCTTATTCTCCAAAACAATAACTTGCGGAAATCTGCGTCTGATCAACTCAACTGTTCCGTCTGTTGATCCATTATCAGATATATATAATTTAAAATCATAGTTTTTTGTCCATTTCAAAACAGATTCTATACATTCAGAGATAATAGATGCATTATTGTACGTAACAACGCATCCGCTTACCTTTATCGGATTACTGTTCATCAGTATTTACCTCATTTTCTATGTTTTTATATTCCGGAAATTCAATCCTTCGTTTACTGTCAAAAGCTTCTGTACTGTCTGATTTAAACAAAACGATCAATGTCTGAAAAAGCAGTTTGATATCTTTCCACAAACTGTAATTCTCAATATACATCAAATCCAGAATCAGTTTATCTCTCGGGGATGTATTATATTTGCCTGCAATCTGAGCATAGCCGGTAAGCCCCGCTTTTACACGAAGGCGGTACTCAAATTCGGGAAGCTGTGCCGTATAACTGTACACATTCTCAAGCATCTCCGGACGCGGCCCTACAAGGCTCATCTCCCCTTTTAAAATATTCAATATCTGAGGAAGTTCATCAAGACGACACTTTCTCAGCACCTTTCCCACTTTTGTAATTCGATCATCATCTGCCGTAGAGGAGAAGTTTTCCACATTCTCTTTCATCGTACGGAACTTATAAACTTCGAAAACTTCGCCATTCTTTGTCGCTCTCTTCTGTTTAAAAAAGACACTTCCGCCGTCCTCTGCCTTGATGCATACGGCACAGATCAGCCAGATCGGACTGGAAACAACAAGACCAATGCCCGACAGGATAAGGTCCATACTCCGTTTTATAAACCGCTGCTCCAAAGACAGCTCCTTTACCGTGGCACCGATCAGAGACACATCATCTAACACAATATGCTGGGCATTAAATTCCACCACATCCGGAACATCCGGATTAAAATAAATATTGCGGGAATGGCGATAACAAAATTCAAAAATTTCTGTCCGATCCTTTATCGGAACATCATAAATAAAAACTGTATGACATTTTAAAATCGTATCATATAAATTCTTATCCCTGTAATCAAGAATATATTTTATATTATACTGTTTTTTATAACGGTTGACCGCCACATAAATCTGCTGCATCGACTCCCTGGATGATGTGACAATACAGCTGATCTCCGGATGATTAATCCGAAAATATACATAATTTCCAAGATATGTCATCACGACTATAAGAAACACCTGAAGCCCCATGACGATCACAAGGCAACCCAGGTTTTCAAACTTGAGCGTACTGTTATTCGCCGGATTCGTATTCATAACAGCCAGCTGAATATACGTTACAATATCCGTAATGATCACGGCAAGTCCAAGAGAATAAATAATCGGTTTACTCTTTCTCTGACCGATGTCAAATTTTCCATAAGCATTGATCATCCCGTAACCAACCGCTGCAAAAGTAAGCAAAGTTACACCGAGTGTACGTGACAAACGAAGCAGCTGAGGATTTGGAAACGAAAAAACCCCAATGAATATAGACATCAATAAAAAATACAATAAGATTTTCCATAATAGAAATATGGTTTTTTGCAGATTAATAATAATACTTTTCATAATTAACTAATAATTCCTTAAAATTCTATACTTCTCCATGTTAACCTACATAATATCATAAAAATGCCTTAAATTCTACATTTGTGCTCTATAATAAAGTCTTAAAAAAATATAAACTTTATCCACATTTTTACATTTCTCCGATCCATTTATCCAGAGAACTATAACGTTTTTGTTCTTGTTGGTTGTATATCATCCGTGAAACGGTATGTTCACTGCCGACAATAGCCACGCATTTTTTGGCACGAGTCACGGCTGTATAAAGAATATTCCGGTTAAAAAGCATCTTTGGACCCTCAAGAAGCGGCAGGACAACCGCCGGATATTCACTCCCCTGGGACTTATGTACCGTGATGGCATAAGCGAGTTCCAATTCATCCAGCTGATTGAAGGAATAAACAATTTTACGCCCTTCATCAAACTCAACCGTCATCTGCTCCGCAAAAAAGTTTATTTCTTTTACAATTCCCGTATCTCCGTTAAAAACACCTACCCCCTTCTCAAGAGGTATATTATACCGGTCTGTGATCTCCCACTCCAGCTGATAGTTATTTTTAATCTGCATAACCTTGTCACCTTCACGGAAAATCCTGTCACCCTGTTCTTTTTCCCGCTTGGATCCATCCTTAGGATTTAAATATTCCTGAAGCAGCTTATTGAACCGTTCAACTCCAAGTTCACCTTTTCGCATCGGTGTGAGTACCTGAATATCATTCGATGCGGCTCCTATATTTTTCGGAAGTATATCTCGGACAAGTGCAATAACGACTCCCTGAATATCCATTGCCTGATAACGCTTCAGACAGAAAAAATCCGTTGTCTTCACAGCAAGGTCAATATCTTCTCCATCATTGATTTTATGGGCATTTTTAATAATAGCACTTTCCATAGCCTGACGAAAAATTTTCGTCAGCATGACCACATTAAAACAATGGGAACGAATAATGTCCTTTAATACATTTCCCGGTCCGACAGACGGAAGCTGATTCACATCGCCGACCATAATGAGGCGTGTTCCGGGCACAATGGCCTTTAAAAGTGCATGCATCAGATGTATGTCCACCATGGACATCTCATCAATAATGACTACATCCGTTTCCAGAGGATTTTGTTCATTTCTCTCAAAATGACTTCCCTGCTCTTCCTCAGGACCACCGGTAAGTTCCAGCATACGATGGATGGTCTGTGCTTCACATCCGGTAGCTTCTGTCATACGTTTTGCCGCTCTGCCTGTTGGCGCCGCAAGGCGGATTTCCATGCCCTCATTTTCAAAAAAACGAATCAGTGCATTAATCGTTGTTGTTTTTCCCGTACCCGGACCACCCGTGATCACCAGCACACCATTTCTGGCAGCTTCAACTACCGCTGTCTTTTGCATATCATCCAGAAAAATCTTTTCCTCGGCTTCAATTCTCTGAATCTGATGCTCGGCTTCTCTCATACTCACTTCATACCGGATGTTCAGATTTTTTAACATCCGGGCTGTATTCAATTCCATATAATAATAAGTGGATGCATAGACCACCGGTTCATCTTCTATATTTTTTATGATGATCTTTTTATCAATCGACAGGTTCATCAACTGATTTTCCACCTGATCCTCAGAAATCTGAAGAATTTCAGA
>JAEDDO010000119.1 GCA_016298055.1 Frisingicoccus sp. | reverse complement strand
TAAAAATATCGCCCGCTTCCACTTTGATTTTTCGCCCGTCATTATATGTACACATCAGGCTGCCTTCTGTCAGAATATGATAACTGGAAATACCCTTTCCTCCAATGCATGTCTTTTCTCCATTTAAATATCCACCGTTAAAACATATTGAAAACGCTTCACTTCCCGGCATTGAATTGGCCGGATATACATATTCCTCTCTCTCCGATGACTTTCCCAATAAAATTTTTTCTATCTCCATTATTATATTTCTCCTGAGTTTAATCTATGAATCTAAACAGATTTATCCTTTGAATCCATTATCCTAAATTATATCTATTGATTACCGGAAATGCAACGCCTATAATGGTATGTAGAAAAAAATTTCAATACAACCCCTGATTTTTAGTCTTTCGCATAAAAATCAGGGGCTGTCTGCCTAACCCGGAATTTCTTTTTTCATCTACTGCTGACCGGACATCTGCTCTTCCTGTCTGCGAATCATTCGACGCACCATCTCGCCGCCGATTGAACCTGCTTCCGCAGATGTCAGATCACCATTGTAACCGTTTTTTAAGCTTACGCCAAGCTCTCCCGCTACTTCCATTTTGAATTTATCCATAGCATCTTTTGCCTGAGGCACTTCCATACGGCTTCCGTTAGAACCTGTTCCACTTGAATTAGACATTTTTTTCACCTCCGTATTGTCTTGAATAAGCTTTTGTAACTTATTCTGGTTATAGTATCTGCCGGACCAAAAATATTATAATGGTAATTTCTAGATGATTTGGTTATAATAAAATCAATCAGGGACAGGTTCCCCAGCAGAAAGGAGCTCAATATGGAAATTGAACGTAAATATCTGATTCACGAATTACCCTTTGACATTTCAAAATATCCATGTCACGAAATTGAACAGGCCTATTTGAACACCGATCCGGTCATCCGCATACGCCGTCAGGATTCGGAATACTACCTGACATACAAATCAAAAGGCCTCCTGGCCAGAGAAGAATATAATCTTCCGCTGAACAAAGAAGCCTATCATCATTTACTCACTAAAGCTGACGGAAATCTTTTATCAAAAACCCGATATAATATTCCTTTTGGTGATCATTTAACTATCGAAATAGATATCTTTCACGGAAAATTTTCCGGATTAATTCTTGCCGAAGTTGAATTTCCAACAATTGAGGAAGCACAGAATTTCTGTCCGCCAGACTATTTTGGTGAAGATGTAACTTTCTCCCCGGACTATCATAACAGTACGCTCAGCCAGAAGTAATCGGCTGAGCGTCTTTTTTATATCTTTCTTAATATTGTGCATTGCATCGTTATATAGCATGCAAGTCCGCCGATAAAATTCGAAATCGGTTCTGCCATAAATACTCCCATAACGCCCAACATCGGAATTTTCGGAAGAAGCAGTGTTAAAGGAACAACAATGATCGCTTTTCTGAAAATCGAAAAGAAAACTGCCTGAGGTGCCTTATTTAATGCCTTAAACACACATTGGCCCGTAAACTGGAAAGCCATCATGAAAAACCCGAAAAAATAAATATGCAAGGATGGTACTGCCACATTCATCAGAGCTGCATCCTGATTGAATATCCGAATGAATATTTCAGGAAATGCAGAAATTAATCCCCATATAAGCAAAGTATATGCAAAACAAATCTGTGTCATAAAACGAATGGCTTTTTTCATGAGATCAAACTGACCCGCACCGTAATTATAACTGATGATTGGAGATGAACCGTCTGCCATGGACAAAACCGGTGTCTGGGCAATCTCACGAATAGAATTAATGACCGTCATCGCGCTGATATATAAATCACCGCCGTAAATCTGTAATGTGGCATTGCAGACGATCTGCACAAGACCATTTGTAAAAGACATGACGAACGTGGATGTCCCCAGTTTCGCAATCTTTCCAATGCACTCAAAATCCGGTTTAAATCCTTTAAAATCCAGAGTCAGTTCCGCTTTTTTCCCTGTCAGAAATTTTATGACCCACACGGCAGAAAACAGTTGAGAAATAATCGTTGCCACCGCCGCACCTGTGACTCCCATATGCAGCCCAAAAATAAAAATCGGATCAAGAATAATGTTACTGATTGCTCCAAGTGTCACCGTTTTCATACCAACTTTAGCAAATCCCTGACTGTTAATGTAGGGATTCATGCCCAGTGAAGTCATAACAAAAACTGTCCCCAGCATATACACGACCATATAGTCTGCCGCATAAGGATAAATGACATCGCTGGCCCCAAACAGATATAAAATCGGTTTATGGAAAACAATTCCGAAAACAGTCAGAATAACGCCTGTCACAATAAGCATAAAAAATGCATTATTCATAACCTTACGGGCTTCCTTCGCATCTTTCTGTCCTCTCGCAATAGAACACAAAGGTGCTCCTCCCAGACCAAAAAGATTGGCAAAGGCTGTTACCATCGTTATTACAGGAAAACATAATCCCAATCCGGCCAGAGCAAGCGTTCCCTCTCCCGGAATCTTTCCTATATAAATTCTGTCAATAATATTATAAAGTAAATTTACAATCTGAGCCACCAGCATCGGTGCCGCCACCGCCAACACGTTCCGACGGACATTGCTGCCTCCAAAATCCACCTGTCCTGATGCCATACATACACTTCCTTTTTCGACTCTCTGTTTCTATCGCAACACCATTATATATCATCGTTTAAAAAAAATCAAAAAGAAAAGAACCCTCGCATAATCGCAAGGGTTCTAAAATTCATCTGTTTACTGTGCCGATGTCTCCGCTTCCTCTAAAAGCGCATTCGTATCTATTGTCTCAGCTGCTAATGCCTCAGCAGGGATTTCAATGGAATCGATCGTATCAAATTCTTTGTAATCGACTGTAATTGTCATCTTATCAATTTTTGTAACAACACCATCCACTTCCATGCCTTCTCCAGTCGTAATCATGTCAAGTGTTATGGAAGCAGGAAACATTGTATCTTTATAGACTTTCATGCATGTATCTGCCTGGAATTGAGAAAGATCCATAGAATCCAGACCATTCGCCATTGATCCCATAGCAGACATCACTTTCTCAAGTTCCTCACCGGAAATAGAAGCTGTTAATACATATACCTCTTTGTCGCCAATCTTCTCTGTCTGTTCAGCAAGTGTCATTTCCTTACCGTTTCCAAACATCTTCTGAAGTTCAGCCAGGTTCGACTGGGAGAGACCTTCCTGCTCTGTCTTCATCCATTCACCGGCAATACCTGTATATGTGATGATTTTATCTTCTTCCGCCTGAGTGTATATATCCATATCCAGTGATAATCCGAACAGCCCTGATGTCATTGTCATATCCATGTATACAACATCAGGCTCTTGTGTCGCCTGCATCGTACCTGTCATCGCCACATCCATGTCCGTACTCTGATCCCCCGAAGTCATGCTCATCTCCATGTCCATATTAAAATCTGCCAAAAAAGACTTCGCTTTTTCCATAGTTTCGTTCGACTGCTGCACAATACTTTCTGCAGTAACTTCTTTCTTTCCACATCCGCCTAATGCCGCAGATGAAAGGATTAATGAAGCTGCCAATCCCCATACTAATTTTTTTCTCATACCTTTTATCCTCCTTTATCTATGATGCCATTATAACATAAAAAAAGGAAACATGTCATCTGTTTCCTTTTTTAATCTTATAATTGTTCTCTAAATAAGGTTTCAATTTTCTGAGCTGCCGCCTCCTCATCCGGCCCTTCAATGATCACCTGAACATTGTCCCCCTTTTTTATTCCCAATCCCATGACACCGAAGATCCTTTTCAGATCGCCCTTTTTCCCATCCTTGTCAACCTGTATATCACTTTGAAATTCATTGGCTGCTTTTACAAGAATGCCCGCCGGACGGGCATGAATGCCCTGTTCATCCTGGATCACATAATTAAATTCTTTCATAAAAACACTCTCCTGTCATGCTAAGATTCAATGAAACACCCTTAGCATGCCCTTCCTGAGAATGAATATTCATAATTTTTATCTTTATTCGTAAGCCGACATAATATACTCATATTCCTTTGGCCGGTAATGTTCAATGTACCGTTGATGCTGAGATTCTTTAAGGCAATAACACATGACACATGAAAGTTTCTCTTTTATCGCTTTTCTGAGTCTGTGATTTCCATCTAACAAAAGATAATGCCCATCTTTAACTTCCGCAAGAACACATGGTTTATTTAAATCCGTCTTCATCGCATAAGTATCATCCACTCTTGCATCATGATTTTCTTTTGCTATATAATCTGTATCTACCATACGGAGCTCAAATGCCATCGGCTTCTCCTCAATAGCTTTAAGCATCGAATCAACATCCCATATAATCATTCCATTTTCCGTTCCAAAAAAATATCTCTGTCTCACTTTTCACCCTTCTTTTCCGTCCGGAAATATTTTACAATCCTCATAGAAGCACAAAAACCTGAGTTCCCGGCCATTCGGGAAATCAGGTTCTTTTTTATTTCTTTTACATCCTATCACGCTTTATTTTTTTTTGCAAGAGTCTCTCTAAAATTTTTACAATTATCTAAGAAGATGGCTTGCCAATATTTATTTTTGTAGTATGATAATTCCATGCCCCAAAAACAGGCATATTTTATTAGAAACCAACTACAAAAGAGAGGATTGTTCCATATGCACTCAACATACTCTAAAGCAAAGAAGATCATTGCGCTTTGCTGCTTATTATACTTTACCAGTTATATTACAAGATTAAATTATGCCGCCGCACTCAGTGAAATCATACGTTCTATGGGAATCACGAAATCCATGGCCAGTCTTGCTGTCACCGGAAGTTTTTTTACTTATGCACTTGGTCAGCTCATCAGCGGACCTCTTGGGGACCATATGCCTCCTGAAAAATGTATCTTTGCAGGCATTACCGCCACTTCTGTGACCAACCTGATCATCGCCACCACCGACAATATCACTATCATGACCTTTCTCTGGTGTCTGAACGGATTTTTTCAAGCTATGCTCTGGCCGCCTCTGGTTCGCATTATGGCAGAAAATCTTTCTGAAAAAGATTTTCATATTGCCAGTATTCGGGTAAATGCCGCCGCAGCCGTCGGAACAATCGCCGTATATATACTCGTCCCAATCTGTATACGTCTTGGAGGATGGCGTCTGGCCTTTATTATTCCCGGCTTCTTTGGTCTTGCCATCGGCGGTATATGGCATCATTTTTCCCGTCTTTTGATTCACGGAAAAATCATAGAGAAACAGATCACAAAAAACACCTCAGAACGACCTTTACGTTTGATTTTTATTTCCGGTTCCATCCCGATTTTATGGGCAATCATGCTCCAAGGCACTTTAAAAGATGGTCTGACAACCTGGATGCCCTCCTACATCAATGACATCTACCACCTTGGAACGGCTGTTTC
>JAEDDO010000118.1 GCA_016298055.1 Frisingicoccus sp. | reverse complement strand
AATATTTGCGGAGGCGTTATGGAAAAATGGATGGTTTCAGCCCGGAAAGCGGATTTTAACAGAATCGCCCGGATGTGTTCGGTAAGCCCGGTTCTGGCTCGGATCATGGTCAACCGGGGGCTGAAAGAAGATGAAGAATTTCAGAAATATTTGTACGGCGATCTTTCATGTCTTCATGATCCTGAAGATATGAAGGATATGAAAGCCGGAGTGGACTGTATTGTTCATTCGATCAGGGAAAATCAGAGTATCTGCATTGCCAGCGATTTTGATGTGGATGGGGTTTTTGCAGGCTACATATTATGGCGGGGAATCCTTTTGTGCGGCGGAAGAGCTTATGTGGAAGTTCCGGACCGTATTCAGGAAGGGTACGGACTCAATGAGCGTATTGTACGTGAAGCCTACGCCAAAGGCGCAGGATGTATTTTGACATGTGACAATGGTATCGCGGCAATGGAACCGGTTTCATTGGCAAAAGCGATGGGACTTACAGTGGTTATTACAGATCATCATGAACCGGTATATGATATCATGCATGATGATGAAGGAAAAGAAAGCAGACGTTACCGATTTCCGGAGGCGGATGCGGTCATTGATCCGAAGCAGCCGGATTGTGCCTATCCTTTTAAAGGATTATGCGGTGCCGGTGTGGCTTATAAATTTGTTCAAATGCTTTTTGAAAAATTCCATATTGATGAAAAGGAATTATATAAACTGCTTCCTTTTGCAGCCATTGCCACGGTAGCTGATGTGATGGATCTGACAGACGAGAACCGTATTATCGTAAAATATGGACTTCATGAGCTGGCCCACACAGATCATCCGGGCCTCTTGGCACTCATTTTCCATGCAGGACTAAATAAAAATTATATTTCGGCCTATCATGTGGGCTTTGTGATCGGTCCCTGTTTTAACGCGGCCGGTCGGCTGGATACAGCTCAGATGGCGATCCGTCTGCTTCAGACAGAGGATGTGGGAGAGGCCCAGTGTCTGGCATCTGATCTGGTCCAATTGAATCAGAGCCGAAAGGAAATGACGATTCTCGGGACAAAGCAGGCGGAGGAACTTATCGAATCGAAGGGAATGGACAAAGACTCTGTCCTTGTTCTTTGCCTTGAAGGATGCCATGAAAGTCTGGCGGGCATTATTGCCGGCAGGATAAAAGAAAAATATTATCGTCCCGTTATTGTCGGAGTGGAGACAGAGCAGGGGCTTATCAAGGCTTCCGGCCGTTCTGTAGAAGCTTATAATATGTATGAGAAACTGAGTGAATGCAGAGATCTTTTTGAAAGGTTCGGAGGCCATGCCATGGCGGCCGGTATGAGTTTTAAACGTGAAAATCTGCCGCTTTTAAAGGAAAGGCTGAATAAAAACTGCGGGTTGACAGAGGAAGATTTAAAACCGGTGATCCATATTGATGTGCCGATGCCTTTAGGCTATATTACGGAAGATTTTATTCAGGAGCTGGAGCTCCTTGAGCCCTTTGGAAAAGGAAATCCGAAGCCGGTCTTTGCGGAGGCTCATTTTCAGATTCTTCGTGCGTCAGTGATCGGGAAAAATAAGAACGTACTGAAAATGCAGATAAAAAATGACAGCGGCGTTCGGATGGAGGCTCTGTATTTTGGTGACGTTCCGGCATTTGATGCCTGTATTGAAAAAAATTTCGGAGTGGAAAGTAAAAAACGAATGTATGCCGGGCTCTCAAACCCGGTTGATATGGCATTTACCTACTATCCGTCGGTCAATGAGTATGGAGGAAGACGCTCGCTGCAGGTTACTATACAGAATTTTCAGAGAATTCCACGTTAATTATTGTTTTTTTATAATAAACTGTGGTACAATGAGAGGTAACCGATATTCCAGAAGAGAGGGAGACATGTATGAAAAAGTTAGAAGATTATGTATTAAGTATACCGGATTTTCCAGAACCAGGGATAATTTTCAGGGATGTTACAAGTGTACTTCAGGATGCAGACGGACTGCAGCTGGCGATTGACGAGCTGATGAAAAAGCTTGAAGGACTGGATTTTGATGTGATCGCCGGGGCTGAAGCCAGAGGATTTATTTTTGGCGCAGTTTTAGCCTATAATCTTCATAAACCTTTTGTACCGATTCGTAAAAAAGGAAAACTTCCGAGAGAGACGATAAGTGTTTCCTACGAATTGGAATATGGAACTGCTGAGATTGAGATCCATAAAGATGCAATTACACCGGGACAGAGAGTTGTCCTTGTAGATGACCTTATGGCTACCGGTGGTACAACAAAAGCGATGATTGAACTTGTGGAGCAGCTCGGAGGCATTGTTGTCAAAAACCTGTTCCTTATGGAACTGGCAGGTTTAAAGGGACGGGACAAGCTGAAGGGCTATGATGTCAGCTCTGCTATAATATATGAAGGAAAGTAGGGGATTAGATGGAGAAAGTCATTGATGTAGATATTATCGAAGATGATCGGGATGAGTCTGAGAAGAAGGATTTTATACCTCCGGAGATTCTCTATAATGAGTTGATTGCGAAAGTCAGAAAGTATCATCCTTCGACAAATGTAACACAGATAGAAAAAGCCTATCAGATTGCTTATAATGCTCACAAAGAGCAGGTGCGCAAGTCGGGTGAGCCTTATATTATTCATCCGATCTGTGTGGCTATGATTCTGGCAGATCTGGAATTGGATAAAGAGACGATTGTCGGTGGTCTTCTCCACGATGTGGTGGAAGACACGGTTATGACATTAAAAGATATTGAGAATGAATTCGGTTCAGAGGTTGCACTTATTGTTGACGGTGTAACGAAGCTGGGACAGTTGTCCTATTCATCGGATAAGGTTGAGGTTCAGGCAGAGAATCTGAGAAAGATGTTTCTTGCCATGGCAAAGGATATCCGTGTTATTCTGATCAAGCTGGCCGACCGGCTTCACAATATGCGTACCCTCAAGTATATGAAACCGGAAAAACAGAAAGAAAAAGCAAGAGAGACGATGGACATTTACGCTCCGATCGCTCAGAGATTAGGTATTTCCAAGATTAAGATCGAGCTGGATGACCTCGCTTTAAGATATCTTGAGCCGGATGTCTATTATAATCTGGCAAAGAACATCGCTTCTAAAAAAAGTGAGCGAGAGGCTTTTGTACGTTCAATCGTTGATGAAGTCAGTCATCATATGGAAGAGGGCGGCATCAAGTGTGAAGTGAACGGCCGTGTAAAGCATTTTTTCAGTATTTACCGTAAGATGGTCAATCAGGATAAGACACTGGACCAGATTTATGACCTTTTTGCTGTTCGCATCCTTGTCGATTCCGTCAAAGACTGTTATGCGGCACTTGGCCTGATCCATGAGATGTACAAGCCGATTCCGGGAAGATTTAAAGATTATATTGCGATGCCGAAACCGAATATGTATCAGTCTCTGCATACAACACTGATCGGTCCTTCCGGCCAGCCGTTTGAAATTCAGATCCGTACATATGAGATGCATAAGACGGCTGAATATGGTATTGCTGCCCATTGGAAGTATAAGGAAGATCCGAACGGCGTGAATATCGAGACGAATGAGGAGGCGAAACTGACATGGCTTCGTCAGATTCTGGAATGGCAGAAAGATATGTCCGATAACCGGGAATTTATGAGCCTTCTTAAGAACGATCTGAATCTGTTTTCAGAAAGCGTTTACTGTTTCACACCGGCAGGAGATGTGAAGAATCTTCCGAACGGTTCCACTCCGATTGACTTTGCTTACAGCATTCACAGTGCGGTAGGTAATAAGATGGTCGGCGCCAGAGTCAACGGAAAGTTAGTGACCATCGACTATGTGATCCAGAACGGTGACCGTATCGAAGTCATTACGTCACAAAACTCAAGAGGTCCGAGCCGTGACTGGCTTGGTATCGTCAAGAGTACACAGGCAAAGAATAAGATCAACCAGTGGTTCAAGACCCAGAATAAAGAAGAGAATATTCTCAGGGGTAAAGAACAGCTGGAGCGTTATTGCAAAACAAAAAATCTGGTTATCAGCGAGCTTTTAAAGCAGGAATACATGGAAAAAGTTATACGTAAATACGGATTCCGTGACTGGGATGCTGTTCTTGCTGCCGTTGGACACGGCGGATTAAAAGAGGGTCAGGTCGTTAATAAGCTTGTTGAAGAAGATAATAAGAAAAAGAAAAAAGAAGTCACAGATACTCAGGTACTTAAAAATATTGCAGATGTCAAGAAGACAACGGAAGAGCGAAGCGGCAAAAAGACAAAAAGCGGTATTGTTGTCCGCGGAATTGATGACGTGGCTGTACGTTTTTCAAAATGCTGCAATCCGGTACCGGGAGATGAAATTGTTGGCTTTGTCACACGTGGACGTGGTGTATCCATTCACCGTACAGACTGTGTTAATATTATTAATATCAGTGAGGAAGACCGGGCACGTCTCCTTGATGCAGAATGGCTTGCATCAGCGGAGGAAGCAGGCAGCAAATTATATAAAGCGGATATTAATATTTATGTTGAAGACCATGTCGGCGTACTTGTGGAAGTGGCAAAAGTATTTACTGAGAATGAGATCAATGTCACGGCCATGTCCAGCCGTTCCGGCAAGAATAATACGGCAACCATTAATGTGACATTTGACATTCGCAGTGTTGCTCAGCTGAACAAAGTCATCGACAAACTGAGAAATCTGGAATGCGTTTATGATATTGAAAGAACAACAGGAGGCTGATTCATGAATCTGGCAATACGAATGATGGTCCTCGGACCGGTACAGACAAACTGCTTCTTTTTGATCAATGAAGATACAAAGGAAGTACTGGTGATCGATCCGGCGGATCATGCACAGAAAATTATCGAGTGGATGAAGAGTGAGAACCTTAAGCCGGTGGCTATTTTACTGACACACGGTCATTTTGATCATATTATGGGTGTGGAAGGTATTCGAAAAGAATACGGTATTCCGGTCTATGCAAGCAGAGATGAGGTGGATGTACTTGCAAAACCTCAGCTGAATGTGTCTACAATGATGGGGGCTTACCTGTCTATGAAGGCAGATGAACTGTTTTGTGACGGGGATGTCCTGGAACTTGCAGGAATGAAGCTGAAAGTTATTTCCACGCCGGGACATACGATCGGAAGTGTCTGTTTCTATATCGAAGAGGAAAAAGTTCTCATCAGCGGCGATACATTATTTGAAGCTTCTGTCGGACGTACAGATTTTCCTACAGGAAGCAGCCGTCAGCTGATCGAATCCATTAAGACAAGACTCTTTATTCTTCCGGACGATACAAGTGTATTTCCGGGACATGGAGGTACAACAAGCATCGGTTATGAAAAACTTCATAATCCGTTTGTTTATTAAGAATTATGATAAACTTAATTTTAAATGAAGATCGTTATGAAAATGATATTCGGGCTCTCCTCATGGCATTTTACCATGGGGAGAAAATTTTGG
>JAEDDO010000117.1 GCA_016298055.1 Frisingicoccus sp. | reverse complement strand
CCGATTGACTGGCAGATCGAGAATGTTTAGAAGGAATATGAAAAGCCGGAATTCTCATTTGAATGAGAAATCTGGCTTTTGTTAAGAAAAAATACAAATACAGGGGAAGATGAATATGAAAAAGAGAGTATTAATCAATATGCTTGCACTTTCTGTGCTGGCAGGAACATTAACAGGATGCGGAAATGCCGGGCAGAAAGGTGTAAAGCTTGACCCGAATAATCCGATTTCGCTGACAATATGGCATTATTATAATGGGATACCTCAGGCTGCATTTGATGCTCTGACAGAGGAATTTAATGCGACTGTCGGCAAAGAACAGGGAATTTATGTCAAAGGTTACAGTCAGGGATCGGTATTTGACCTGGAGAAGGCCATTACAGATTCGGTGGACGGTGTTGTGGGAGCTGAGAAAATGCCGGATATTTTTTCTTCTTATGCCGATACGGCTTATGCGACACAGAAAAAAGTCGGTCTTGCAGATCTGACCCAATATTTTACGGAAGATGAATTGGCTGCATATGTAGATTCTTACGTTGAAGAGGGGTATTTTAATAATGACGGTGCCCTGTATCTTTTTCCGGTAGCAAAATCAACAGAGATCATGATGATCAATAAGACAGACTGGGAACCGTTTGCAGAACAGACAGGTGCCGAAGTAGAAGACTTAAATACGATGGAAGGTGTCATAAAAGTTGCCCAGCTCTATTATGAATGGACAGATGCACAGACTCCGGATGTTCCGGATGACGGAAAAGCATTTTACGGACGGGATTCTATGTCTAATTATTTCATTATCGGAATGAAACAGATGGGAACAGATCTCTTTGAAGTAAACGATGGAAATGTCACATTAAATACAGATAAAGATAAGATCCGTCGTTTATGGGATAATTATTATGTGCCATATATGAAGGGATATTTTGCAGCTTTTGGTAAATTCCGTTCCGATGATGTAAAGACCGGAGATATTCTTGCATATACAGGTTCTGCGGCCTCATCTATGTATTTCCCGGATAATGTTGAAGGGGAAAATGATGTCTATCCGATCGATTTTATTGTATGTGATGCTCCGATCATGGATGGCGGCGAACATTATAAAGTTCAGCAGGGTGCGGGTATGGCTGTAACAAAATCCGACGAGCAGCACGAATATGCCGCAAGTGTCTTCTTAAAATGGTTTACGCAAAAGGAAGAAAATCTTCGTTTTGTATGTGAGTCTGCCTATCTTCCGGTTTTAAAAGAATCAAATACAGTGGAAGCTCTGGATAAGGTCATTGAAGACAATGCTATAGAAATTAATCCGAAAGCATATGCCTGTCTGGAAAGCACAATGAATAATTTTGATAATATCACATTCTATACATCTGCATGTTTTGATAATGGTTACAGTGCAAGAAAGGTACTGGATTATAATCTTTCCGATAAAGCACAGGCAGACAAAGAAGCTGTTGAACTGGCAGTATCCGCCGGTACTTCCCGCGAAGAAGCTGTTGCGCCATACATCACCGATGAAGCCTTTGATGCATGGTATGACAGTTTTTGTCAGGCATTAAATGATGCTGTAAAATAGGTTTATGCATTTGTTTTACACAGTAATAGATAAAGAATGGGGGGACATGAAATGAGTGATACTCCAAAACGGAAAAAAAGGCTGCTGTATATTTTTCTGGTTCCTTTGATCGGAATTGTAGTCATGCAGGGAGTATTATTGCTTTCTATGATTTTTTTCAGTGGCGTTAAAGGTACATTGGAAAACAATGCAGTCGAGACGGACATGCATATTTTGAGCAACAGACAAATGGCCCTCCAGAATACGATGGTCGGTGAATGGGGAACCTTATCTGTTGAGAGTGAAGAATATTCGATCGTGCTGAAAGAGCTTTTGGATGAACGTCACATGACAGTCTATGATTTTCTGGATGACAAAGATGCACAGGAAGCATATCTGGAACGTATATTTCCGAGTATGATTACAGACATACAACAAAAAAGTGTGTCCGGAGGATTTTTGATCCTGGCGAACAGGATGCCTGTAGAGGAAGCGGCGGATTATTGCGGATTTTTTATCAGAGATTCGGATCCGTCAAAGAAAACGGCGACCAATGCAGATTTGCTGATCGAGCGAGGTAATAAAAATCTGGCAAGAAGTGCATCGATACCATTGGATAATCAGTGGTCAAAAAATTTTCATTTTGAGGGAAAAGGAAATAGAAAAGCCGATGATTTTTATTATGAACCCTATACGGCAGGTGCAGCTCATACAGATACGGATATGGTGAATCTTGGATACTGGTCGATGCCTTTTGTCCTGGAAGACAGTTATATGGACAGTCACCGAATGATCACCTATTCTTTGCCGTTGATCTATGACGGGATCATTTATGGGGTGCTCGGAACAGAGATCTCTCTTAACTGTATTGGAGATTACATGGATATCCGCGAACTGGATTCAAATCTGAATGCAGGGTATATTCTTGTAAAAAAACAGGAAAATAATACGTATAAAACCGTCACCGGAAAAGGAATGTTATATGAATATGTTTCCGGGTCGGGCGAGACATTTACTTTAAGTGAACACCAGATCAAAGGATTGTATCTGGTGGATGATGTGAAAGTTGGGGAACAGAATATTTACGCAATGACAATGCCTCTGAATCTATACAGTAATAATGTTCCTTATGATGATACACAGTGGCAATTATGTGCGCTTGTGACGGAAAATTCTATTTTCGAGACAGGAAATAAATTGTATGAGGGTATTATCGGAAGTATTATCATCTGTGCGCTGCTTGGACTTGTTGTCATCATTTTTGTTGTCCGGGGTGTTATGAAGCCTGTATATCGTCTGATGAACAGTGTTCGTGGTGGTGTGGAAGGGATCCGGCAATTTGTGCCTTCGCAGATACTGGAAATTGATGAACTCCATCAGGTAGTGGAAGATGTGACCGAAGCCCAGAAAAAGACGGAAAATCGTTTGATTGAGGAAAAAGAGCGTTACCGTCTTGCTATTGAAAGTTCGCAGGACATATTTTTTACATATCGTAAACCGGAACATCGTCTGGAGATCGTTAATACAGAGGGATGGGATGGTAACTGGGAGTGTACGGAGGACAAAACCTTCTTTGAACATTTTTATGTACATCCTCTTGACAAAATACAGGTGGAACATGCATTTAAAGGAGGCGCGGCAAAGGTTGAAATTGAGTTCCGAATGAAGCAGCATCCGGATAAAGAGTATGAATGGTATTTACTTTTTGCCAGCATCGCCTATGACGAAGCAGGAGAGATCAACAGGATCGTCGGTTATCTGCACAATATCCATTTGCGTAAAGAACGTGAATTGGAACAGATAAAAAAGAAGACGATCGATCCGGTAACAGAGTTTTATCATATCCATGAAGGGCTGCGTCTTGTTCATGAGATGCAAAGTCAAACGTCTGAAGGTGTTGTTTTCCTGCTTAAGATTATGTCGTTCCATACATTAAATGAACAGTACGGTTTGATTTTCGGGGATATTATACTTGAACAGTTGTCTGAATATCTTTGTCAGGAATGTGGGGATGCGGATATACAGAATGAAGTGCTGATGCGGGCCGGTTATTCTGAGATCGCTGGATGGCTTCCGGGAACAGACGAAGATCAGGCAGAGAAAATCATGGATCGGGTGAGAGAAAAATTTGCAAATCTGATCCATGGAGATATCATCAAGCTCAATTTTGCCTGTGGGCTTGTTCATACAGATAATGAAACCGACATTCAGACATTGATGGAATACAGTAAAATAGCTGTGGAACAGGCAGAAAAGAAATATATGGATACGATCCGATATGAAGCATTGTCCGATTCGGAGAAAGATATAGCGACAAAGGCAGAGTTTGAAGACGTCGTTTCCATCGGATATACAAAAAATATGGGACTTGTCTCAGTCGCTCTGAATTTATTTGACAGAGCCGGTTCCATCTATGTGCTTCTCGATATCCTTGCTGTGAAACTTCAGAGACAGTATATGTTAGAGAACCTGATTATTACTTCATATAGCAAAGAAAATATGGTCAACAGTCTGGAGTATTCCTGGAAAGATATTCCGGACGCAGAGGCCAGAATATATGAAAAGATGATGTCTCGCGAGTTTATATCGGATGAATCCGGAATTAGGGTCAATATGACCGATAACGGACATTATTCCGGTACGATCTTCTTTGTCGGATTGTCGGAAGAGCTGCTTGAAAATTCGGCAGAAAAGAAGGAGATCCGGGAGCTTGCGACAGTTATCCAGAACAGGATCAATCAGGAAAAACACGATCTGTCGGCTCAGGCCAAAGCGGATTTTCTTGCGCGTATGTCTCATGAGATCCGCACACCGATGAACGGTATTATCGGTATGACAGAAATTGCCTTGAAAGAGGGGCAGTCAAAGGAGAGATGCATGGATTGTCTGCAGAAGATCAGAGGATCTTCCCAGCATTTATTATCTCTTGTCAATGATATTTTGGATATGTCTAAAATTGAAAACGGAAAAATGCAGATCACGGAATCCAAAGTGAACTTCGAGAAGAAATTGTATAGTCTGTACAGTCTGATTGAATCCAAGATTACTGAGAAACATATGCACTATACAGAAAAAATCGAATTGGAGCATTCCTGGTTCTGGGTGGACGAACTGAGAGTGAGTCAGGTTCTGATCAATATCCTTGGAAATGCCATCAAATATACCGATGAGGGCGGCAATATCGAATTTGAAGCAATCGAAAGAAAATATGATGACGAAACATCAGAAATTTATTTTGCCGTAACAGACGATGGTGTCGGAATCAATGAGGAAGATCAGCAAGTCGTATTTCACAGTTTTGAACAGGCTAAAAACCAGGATGGTGTATACCGACAGGGAACCGGTCTTGGTCTTGCGATCAGTAACCGGTTAGTGAATTTAATGGGAAGCAGCATTCACCTTGAAAGTGAATTGGGCAAAGGAAGTAAATTCAGTTTCACACTTCGCCTCAAATGGGCACACATGGCGCAGGATGAGGAAGTTTCATCCGAAGAAACAATCAATCTGAAAGGAAAACGCATTCTTATTGCCGAAGATAATGAGCTGAATCAGGAGATCATTCAGACAATTCTCGAAGATTACGGTATTCTGGTTGAACTTGCCTTCGATGGTCAGATTGCCGTGGACAAGATGAAAGCATCCCCGCCGGGATATTACGATATGATCCTTATGGACATTATGATGCCGAATATGGACGGACTGGAAGCCACAAGGCAGATCCGAAAACTTTCCCATCCGGATAGCCAGACTATACCAATTATCGCCATGACAGCGAATGCCTTTGCAGAAGAGCAGAGACAATCTGTGGCCAGCGGTATGAATGCCCATTTGTCCAAGCCGTTGGACATTGAAAAACTTCAAAAAACATTAAAACAATATTTGACCAATGGGTGACCAATGGGGACGGAGTTTGTGGCTT
>JAEDDO010000116.1 GCA_016298055.1 Frisingicoccus sp. | reverse complement strand
GCCCATGCTGCAATGAGAGATGAAAATGTTGGATGTTCAAAAATCAGTGCAGGGATGCCGCAGAGGACGCCGGCTACGGCAAACTGGATGCAGGACATGCGGACGCCGTCAACCATTGGAGAAAAGTGGTCAATGATCATAATATGTAAGGAAAATACAAAAGCACACAAAAGTACAAGAGTATCGCCTTTGCTGAAGCTTAAACTGTCGGTCATGCATAAAAAGTAAAGTCCGACGAGAGCCAGAAGGACGCTGAACCAGATGATCAGACGCGGTTTTCTTTTAAGAAAAATGCCAAGGATCGGTACGATGACAATATAAAGGGCGGTGATGAATCCGGCCTTTCCCACAGTTGTGTATGCAATGCCGTATTGCTGCAGAGTACTGGCGGCGGCTATGGCAATACCGCAGCAGATACCGCCGGTGATCAATACTTTTTTATTCTGAGGGGCCGCCGGGATATTTTTACAGGCGGCTTGATTTTCTTTTTCTTTTAGTTTATCAAGAAATGCGATGCAGGGAATAAGGAAGATCGCACCGATAATAAAGCGGGAGGCGTTAAAAGTGAGGGGACCGACATAATCCATGCCCACACTTTGTGCGACGAAGGCTACGCCCCAAATAAAGGCTGTCAAAAGGAGAAGGAATGTATTTTTAGTTTTATTCATGATGTGATGTATCCTTTCGTAAGTTTAAATGTCCCATATTATATAAGTACATTAAAACAGAAATACCGCAGATGATGAAGTAGCCGATCAGGCTCATACCATCAGGGAGCTGTCCGAAGGCAATAAAGCCAAAGATTGCAGCGAAAATGACCTGGGTATAGTCATAAATAGAAATATCCCGGGCCGGTGCATATTTATAGGCGTAGGTTACGCCGAACTGACCGCCGGAAGCTGCGAGACCTGCCATGAGCAGCATGCCGAGCTGTTTTAATGTCATTGGCTCAAAGTTTATTATAATATATGGAAGAACAGCAAGGCATGAAAAAGCGGAAAAGAAGAAGACAATAAAAGGTCCTCGTTCACCGCGCAGGCCAAGGTATCGGACAGTTGTGTAGGCACCGCCGGCTGCGATAGCTCCTGCAAGTCCCATTAATGCGGGAAGCATTTCCGTCAGGGAAAATCCGGGCCGGATAATAAAAAGACTTCCGATAAAGGCAACAATGATGCTGAAAATCTGAAAACCTGTCATCTTTTCTTTCAGGAAAATGTAGGAGCAGATCAGGACAACAAAGGGAGCCAGTTTTCCGAGCATGGAGGCATCGGATAAGAGCAGATGCCCGAGCGCATAATAATTACATAAAATGCCGATCGTTCCAAGTGCAGAACGTAGAATGAGAAATTTCAGATTTCGTTTCTGAAATGAAAAATCCCGGTCTTTTAACAAAATGGAAGCGGCAAATAAAAAGGCGATGAGATTTCTGAAAAAACTTTTCTGAATCGGATTAATATCGCCTGCAAGCTGGACAAATAAATTCATTAATGCAAAAGAAAAGGCAGATATAAGAATACATGCAATGCCCTTTTGCTTGTTTGTCATAATATTCACCTCGTATTCTAGTTTAACTTTTTCATTATAGAACAGAAAAGGATAAAAGTAAATCGGGGAAAAAATCATTTTTTCCCCGATAAAGATAAGATTTTTTCAAAGAAGAGACCTGCACAAAACCAAAGGGGTGTGTAGCACAGGTTAATGAGACCACGGATATTGGCCGGCTGTCCGCTGTAATCCCAGGGGCATCGGTGAAATTTTTTCAGAATAGCACCGCTGGTATATTCTGTGACAAAAATGAGCAGTGTATATAAGCCTCCTCTGCAAAGCAGATTTCTGTCTTTCAATCTTCTGCCGATGGGTCCTAAAAAAGCAGCCAATCCGTAGATTGGAAACATCCACACAGAAGTCCGGCAGGTCAGCTTGGGGTCACGTGACACTATGGAACCCAGTCCGGTCCACAGTACTTCCATACACCAACCTGCCAGACCACAAAGAATAAAATTTTTCTTCATAGATATATTATGACAGTAAGTGGACAAAATATACATCAATTCAAAAAAATCTTGATTACATTAAAGTAGAATGGTAAAGTAAATAATAAATAAGAAAAAAGAGGGAAAAATATGGGAATGCCTGTGATTACATTAAAAAAAGGCGAAGGAAGGACGATTAAGTCCGGCGGCGCCTGGATTTTTGACAATGAAATAGATTCAATTATGGGAACTTATGAGAACGGATGTGATGTGATCGTTCGGGATTTTGACGGTTATCCGATGGGACGCGGTTTTATCAACGATGCTTCTAAGATCCGTATTCGAATGATGACACGGAATGTGGATCAGGAGATTGATGATGATTTTCTTCGTATGCGTGTGAAGGATGCCTGGGAATACAGAAAGAAAGTGATCGATACCGGATGCTGTCGTCTTATTTTCGGTGAAGCGGATTTCCTTCCGGGGCTTGTGGTGGATAAATTTTCAGATGTGCTTGTTGTACAGTCTTTAGCTCTTGGAATTGATAAGTATAAGATGAAGATTATCGAGGCTTTAAAATCAGTACTGGAAGAAGACGGTGTACACATCCGCGGCGTTTATGAGCGCAGTGATGCGAAAGTCCGTCAGCAGGAAGGTATGGAGCGGGTAAAAGGATTTATCGGAGAACCCTTTGACACAAAGGTACCGATCATTGAGAATGGTGTGAAATATCTGGTGGATGTAAAAGACGGACAGAAAACCGGATTTTTCCTTGATCAGAAGGAGAATCGCAAGGCTGTAGGAAACCTTTCCAGAGGCTATGAAGTTCTGGACTGCTTTACACATACCGGATCCTTTGCACTGAATGCGGCTCTCGGAGGTGCGGTTCATGTGACAGGTGTCGATGCATCTGAGCTTGCTGTCAATCAGGCACGGGAGAATGCGGTTTTAAACGGTGTGGATCATTTTGTGGATTTTGTCTGTGCGGATGTGTTTGAATATCTGCCGCAGCTGGAGGCAGAGGGTAAGAAATTTGATCTTGTGGTACTTGATCCGCCTGCATTTACAAAATCGAGAAATTCAATTAAAAATGCGGTGAAGGGCTACAGAGAAATTAATATTCGAGGATTGAAGCTTGTAAAAGATGGCGGATATCTCGCAACCTGTTCCTGTTCCCATTTTATGGATTTTGAACGTTTTACAGAAACGATCCGGCAGGCAGCACGGAGTGCCCACAAACGGCTGAGACAGGTGGAATTTAAGACACAGGCTCCGGATCATCCGATTTTATGGTCGGCAGACGAGTCTTATTATCTTAAATTTTATATTTTCCAGGTTTGTGACGAAAAGTAGGTGCAGGACATGATACAGATGACTTACGAAGAGACGATGCAGTGGATCCGCCGGATGGAGATGTCTGGAATCATTCTTGGACTGGACCGTATGGAAGAGTTACTGGATCGTATGGGTCGGCCGGAGCGGGAATTAAAAATTATTCATGTTGCCGGAACAAACGGAAAAGGATCTGTCTGCACTTTTATTTCGGCCATATTAGAGGCGGCAGGCTATAAGGTTGGACGATATATATCGCCAACCTTATATGATTATAGAGAGCGCATTCAGATAAACGGCAGGTATATTGAAAGAGAGGCATTGGCTGAAGGAATGAGCATTGTCCGTTCCTGCTGTGAATCTATGCAGAGAGACGGTCTGGAATGTCCGACGGTCTTTGAGATTGAGACGGCTGTCGGATTCTGGTATTTTAAACAACAGTGTTGTGATTATGTTGTGCTTGAAACAGGTATGGGCGGACGACTGGATTCGACAAATGTGGTGGAAAAACCGGTGCTCACCGTGATCACATCCATTTCTATGGATCATATGAATCAGCTTGGAAATACTCTGGCTGAGATTGCAGGTGAGAAGGCCGGAATTTTAAAACCGGGAACACCGGCAGTTTTTTATTCCCAGCAGGAAGAAGCTATGGAAGTGCTTCGCCTGAAATGTGAGAGAGAACATATTTTTTATAAGATTTTAAATAAAGAGGCTATTTTCATAAAAGAGCGGCAGCTGCAGGAGACAGAAAATCTGTTTGAGGCGAGACAGGTATTTGATTATAAAGATGATAAGAATCTTATGATTCATCTGGCTGGGACCTATCAGGTCGATAATGCCTGTTTGGCTATAGAAGCTATACGGGCAATGAAATTGGATAAAGAGATGGGCAGATTTATTGCGGAAGGTTTGTCGAAGGCCCGGTGGAGGGGACGGTTTGAATGTCTGTCAAAAGTGCCGTGCATTTTTATCGACGGAGCGCATAATCCGGAGGGAGCCGTTAGCCTGAGAGAATCAGTGGAAGCTTATTTTCCGGATAAGCGAAAAGTGCTTATGATGGGTGTTTTTGCGGATAAGGATTACAGAGAAATATTACACATCATGAGCGGACTGTCGGAAAGCCTGATTGCTTTTACCCCACAGAATGCCAGAGGACTTAATAGCAGAAAACTTGCTGAGGCGGCAAAAAGCTATTTCCCGGATGCAGTGGATGGGAACACAGCGGAAAATGCTTTGAAAGAGGCTGAAAAGAGAGCAGATTCGGATAGTGTGATAATTATTTTTGGTTCTTTATCAACTATTTCGACAATATGTGATATACTTGAGTAAATAAATACCAGTGTCAAAAGATTATGCTTTTGACATCAACATCATGTTATAGAAGGAGCAGCAGATATGATTGATGAGAAAAAAGTTGAGGAAGGTATACGATTGATTCTTGAGGGAATCGGTGAAGATATTACACGTCCCGGATTGGTTGAGACACCTCAGCGCATAGCAAATATGTATAAAGAAATCTATGGGGGCATGGATCAGGATGCGTCTGTTCATCTGGAGAAAACATTTCCTGCAATCAATAATGAACTGGTTCTGGAAAAGGACATTACATTTTATTCGACATGTGAGCATCATTTGCTGCCATTTTACGGAAAGGCACATATTGCCTATATTCCAGATGATAAAGTTGTAGGGTTAAGCAAACTTGCCCGGACTGTGGATGTATTTGCCAGAAGAGCCCAGATTCAGGAACAGATGACGGCTCAGATTGCAGAGGCAATCATGACCAGTTTAAAACCGAAGGGTGTGATGGTCATTTTGCAGGCAGAGCACATGTGTATGACGATGCGCGGCATTAAAAAGCCGGGAAGCCAGACGATGACCTATGTGTGCAGAGGAGAATTTGAACATAATCCGGAGTTGCAGCAGATGGTATTTAATATGGTGAAATAATGAAAAATTCAGATAAATTTAATACAATTCCGGGAAATATGGTGCGCATTCAAAAGATCGTGTCCCACCCGGAATTTAAAAAATCTATGGAATCGATTCGTGAACTGGAAAAGGACAGAATTTTTTGCCGTCATGGGATGGAGCATCTGCTGGATGTGTCCCGGATCGCTTATATTGATAATATGGAGACCGGTGCAGGTTATGCGAAGGATGTCATCTATGCGGCAGG
>JAEDDO010000115.1 GCA_016298055.1 Frisingicoccus sp. | reverse complement strand
TCGGATCGAGTTCATATCCGTCTGTTTTTCTTACAACCCAGGGATTTCTTCTTTTCCCTGACATTTTGGTAACACTTCCATAACCATTCGGTAATTTCATATAATTTAGCCTCCTTCTTGTCGCACATAGCAACTCTTAAGAGCCTAAATTCCAAACTGTTCATCTAGTAAAGCATTTCTTTTTATTATACGTTCATCCTCTGTAAGTTCCTCAACTTCTTTTTCGGAAAGAGTAGTATTGGCATAATAGGCGAGCGTTTTATCTTTCCAATTCTGGTACGCCTGTGCTGTTTGAGCGTAGGAAGCATATTCTTCTCGTTTTTCATTAAATTCTTCCAGAAACAGGCACATATCGGCATTTTCAGAAGCAGTGTTATCTTTGCCATTGAATGTAATAGAACATTCCCAACCATCGTGATTTGGTGGACGTTTTACATCAATGGAAAAACCTAATTCATTCAACTGATCTAAATGGAAGAGAAACTGCATCACATCTGCCATATTTGTGATGGTTTTGGTTTCAGCCTGATATCCAATGAGATAAGTTGAGGTGGTGTCCAGTACTTTGGCAATATCGTTGATCACACCGATCGATACTTCAATCTCTCCACTTTCATATTTTTGGATTGTACGAAGAGATTTACCAAGCTCTGTTGCAAGCTGCGTCTGATTCATACCTTTTTGCTTTCGGGCAGTTCGGATTCTAAGCCCTATTTCATTATTATTGTCTTTCATTTTTTTGAGTTCACCTCTCTTCGATTACATAGTAACACAAGAAAATACGAATTACAAGTACATATTACAAAAGAAATGTGTTGACATGCGCATTAATTATGCGTATAATCAAAATACGAACTAATAGTGCGTATTAAATGGAACGGGGGTGATATATATGAAAATAAACGCACTTAAACTACAGATTCTAATGGGTGAACAGGACCTGTCGATAAAATCACTTGCTGAAAAGAGTGAAGTATCAAGGCAGACAATTTCCTGTATTAAAGCAGGAAAAAGCTGTTCTCCACCGGTAGCCTGTAAGCTTGCTAAGGCACTGGGAGTTCGAGTTGAAGAACTATTGATGTAACGTATGTTATGACAGATATTTGAGGAGGTGATGAAAAATGGAGAAAAAGCTGTATGTGGAATTACCACCTTTTACTGGACGGAATGTTCCGATTAAAGAAATTGCAAGTGCAATAGGGAAAGATCCTCATTATATTCGTTTGGCAATCCAGGCCGGAGTTTTAAAATTCGGAGTTGCAATGAAGATGGAGAATTCAAATGAATATAGCTATTATTGTCCTGATCGAAAGGTCTGGGAAGAAACCGGGTATTTCCGAAATGTCGCAAAAGAAAAAGCCCTTGCACAGTAGGCAAGGACTGATCCAAAGAGCTTCTGATATGCTCTATCTCGCAAATTCAGTATATCAGAGGCATCCGTTGGATTCAATGGAAAGTTTGAGGTATACGTATGAATATTTTTACAGAAGTGAAAAGCCGTGTGAGTGCGGCAGAAGTGGCAAAAACCTACGGTTTGAAAATCAATAGAAATATGATGGCTTGTTGTCCATTTCATGATGATAAGCATCCAAGCATGAAAATTGATCAGACTTATTATTGCTTTGGGTGTGGTGAAAAAGGAGATGCCATCAATTATGTTGCCAAGACATTTGGATTAAGCCAGATCGAAGCTGCAAAGAAAATAATACAGGATTTTCATTTGCCTATTGAATTTGAAAAAAGAGAAAAACGAAAAAGGAAAACACCTGAATCAATCAAGAAGAGGAAAGACTTGGAAAATGATCAGGTGGAAGAAATCAAAAAAAGATTTCACAAATGGTGCACAAACAAATGTCATACTTTTTTATACTTATTAAATTTGATTCAAACAGTGAAAGAATCTCAGGCAGATAAAGATCCGGAAATGGTAATGAATGATGATGCATTTGCAGTAATGCTTCATGCAGAACCAAAGCTGAATCATTGGATGGATATCTTGTGTTTTGGAACAGAAGAAGAGCAGAAAGAGTTCTTTTTACAGGGACGAAAGGGGGTGATGGAGCTTGAAGAGCAATTATTCAGAGCAGGAAAAGCAATCCTGGACAGAGATTGGAACTGCATTGAACAGCGAAAATGTGGATGATCCGATTACACTAAGAGATTACTCCTGGATTACAGAGGATGGAAAGATTGACGAGGTATCATTTTGTAAATCTTTTGTAGCCAGCAATCCCATCAAATGTGTAAATGGAATTTTCTATGGAATGGATGGAGTGGTGGAAATTGAAAATCTGAGAGCAGATATTTATCAATTAATTTGTGAAGTACTGACCAATGGAGTTGCAAAGAAAGTGGATAATCTGATTGAAGCATTAAAACTTGAAACGCATACGAAAGAACTTCCGCTGGAATTGGATCGTATTCATGTTGTAAATGGAGTCTATTATCTGAATGGGAATTTTGAGGGTGAAAAACAGTTCTGTAGAAACCGGTTAAATGTCAATTATAATCCGGAGGCTCCGAAACCCGAAATGTGGTTGAAGTATTTAAAGGATCTGGTTGAGGAAGAGGATATCCCGACCATTCAGGAATATCTGGGTTATATGTTGATTCCATCCAACAAAGGACAAAAGCTGATGATGATTTTAGGACGTGGTGGAGAAGGCAAATCCCGCATGGGGCTAATCATCAAAAAGATTTTTTCAGAGGCACTCAACTTTAGCAGTATTGAAAAAGTGGAGCATAACAAATTTGCCAGAGCTGACTTGGAAAACAAACTGGTAATGATTGACGATGATATGAAAATGGAAGCATTGAAAGATACGAATTATATCAAAACCATTGTTACATTGGAAGACGAGATGGATCTGGAGCGTAAGCAGAAGCAAAGTGTACAGGGAAAACTATTTGTTCGATTCCTTCTTTTTGGAAATGGAAGTCTAAGTGCTCTTCATGATAAGTCTTATGGATTTTACAGAAGGCAGTTGATTATTACAACGAAAAAACCACCAGAGGATCGAGTAGATGATCCCTATCTGGTAGAAAAAATCGTAACAGAAAAAGAAGGAATCTTTCTCTGGATGTTGGAGGGATTGCAACGGCTATTGGAAAACAATTATAAGTTCACAATCAGTGACAGGGCAAAAGGCAACCTTCTTGAGGCAATGCAAAGTTCCAATAACGTAATTCCGTTTTTGGAGTCCGAAGGATATATTCGTTTTGAAAAAGGAACCACAGCAACCAGTAAGGCAATTTATAATGTGTATTGCAAATGGTGTGAGGAAAATGCTGAAAAGCCGATGTCTTCCAAAACAGTGTTGGGTTATATGAAACAAAATTCAGAGGAGCTTGGGATTGAGCCTTCCACCAATATTCCAATTGATGGTGGAAAAAAGGCTCGTGGTTTCAAGGGGATCTTTACAAAGATACGTGCAGATGGCACATAAAATACACATTATCATAAATGTGCAAAATCACGTGTATATGCGTATATTGCAGATATATAAAGGCTTTTACATTAGCCATATGTGTATGAATACACGTATACGCGTGATTTGCAGTATTCATCATTTTTAGAATGATGATACGGATGATATGCCATCTGTGTAACCTTTGCTTATCCCGGCAGCCTAACGCCTAAGCTCCTAAGTAGGCTGCTCGGTATAAGGCAAGTTTCGCAAAGTGGTATACCACATTCGCACCGGAAGCAGCCCAAGGGCTGTTCCTAAACTTGTCAGGGGGCATTGCCCACCTTGAATCCCCCAACAGGCGCTGCCCGCCCTGTACCCAGGATGAAATTATGTTCTATATGGAGGTTGAAAATGAGAAATAGATCACACAATGTCATGGTACGAATGGATGATGAGGAATACAACCAGTTCTGTACCAATGTGAAAGAATCAGGTCAGACAAAACAGGCCTATGTGACGAATGCAGTGCTTCATGTGCCGGTGATGCCAAAAGAAGAATTAGAGGAAGTACAAAAGATCAGTCAGCTTATGGCTGATGAAAACAGACAGCTTCGTGGAATGGCAGTAAATCTGAATCAGATGACAAAGCGGTTACACACATTTGGAGAGATTCCTCAGATAAAAGAACTGAATGAACTTGAACAAATGTTACAGAAGATGAGAGAGGAGAGTGAACGTCCATGGCAATTAATAAGATTATTACTAAGCCGCCAAAAAGCCACAGCGGATTAAAAAACTGTTTAGCATATGTGCTGCGATCCGATAAGACAGAACAAACGCTGACAGCAATCACAGGTCCATATCATCATAAGGAATTAAATGCCAATTTTGCTTATCAATCATTTATGCAGGAAAAGAAAATCTGGCATAAGGATAAAGGACGGATGTGTTCACATAGTATCATTTCCTGGCACAAGGATGAAAAGATTACACAAGAAGAAGCCTTTGCCTTTGGTCAGGAATTTGCAGAAAAATGGTTTGCTGGATTTCAAACGGTCATTGCCGTTCATCAGGATCGGGATCACATTCACTGCCATCTGGTAACCAATTCTGTCAGCTATGAAGATGGGAGAAAATATCACACTTCAAAAAAAGACTTAGAGCGGATGAAGCTTATGACAAATGAAATGTGTAAGGAGCGGAATCTGACGGTAGCGGAAAAGGGTAAACATTTTGATGGTACACCGATGGAAACCGGAGAGGTAACTACCTGGAATCAGGACAAGTACCAGATGTTTAAAAATGATGCAAAGAAAAGTTACTTATGGGATTGTGCGATGGCAGTGGTGAATGCCATGAAGCAATGTATAAGCAGAGATCAATTTATAGAGCGGATGAAGCTATCTGGATGGAATGTTCATTGGAAAGATTCTAGAAAGCATATTACTTTTGAAAACAAAGATGGTAAAAAAGTGAGAGATTCTAATCTGTTCAAAACATTTCATCTGGATGTAGGAAAGGAGGGGCTGGAACGTGAATTTATTCGACAGCGAGAAAACACCGAATTGTCAGAGCAAGAACTTGAGCAGTACTACAGACAACTCGAAGATATTGATGCAGGAAATGTCACAAAAGCTCAGAGAGAGCTTGTGTTTGAATCAGGAGCTATCAGAAGTGAATCACAATCTGCAAGAAGAACTTCGGAAAGTTCTAACAGATCTGTCCGATATAACGAGGCTCAATCAACAACTGAGCATCGAGAACGACAACTTGCGGAACAGAGGAGGCTGGATGCTGAGAGAGCAGCAAGAGAAGCTCGAAAGAGAAATCGCAGACGTTCAGGACCAGAACTCTAGGCTGAACAGACTGGTAAATATGTCGAACGTAACTGCATACGAAAAGATGAGAAGAGAAAGAGATGATGCTTTGAATCAGGTGGCAGAAGAAAGACAGAAAACTTTCATGGCAAAAAAGAATTTCAGAGAAGACATTAATAAGGTAAACAAAAAAACAAACGATAAAGTTCTAGATATGAAAAATAGAATGCAATTCTGGCAAATAGTTTCTATTGGAACTTTGATTGTGGGATTTTTAATTGGATGGATACTGTAAAATATTG
>JAEDDO010000014.1 GCA_016298055.1 Frisingicoccus sp. | reverse complement strand
AAAAATAATATAGAGGGCAAGAGAACTTATAATTTAATCTGGAAGTCTGCATAAGCACTGCATCCGTGTTCGTGTCCGTCAAGACCGTCAAGTTCTTCCTGTGGAGTTACACGGAGTCCAACGGTTTTATTGATTGCAGTAAAGATAATGAAGGCCATAACAGCTGTGAAAGCACCGACTGCAGCAACACCGATTACCTGAATACCGATAAACTGGATACGGCTCATACCATATTCTGCAAGAACAGAAGATTTAACAAATACACCAGTCAAAATTGTTCCGATCATACCACATGCCCAGTGAACACCTGTTGCACCGACCGGGTCATCGATTTTAAGAACACGATCAACGAATTCAACAACGAGAACAACTGCAAAACCGGAGATAATACCGATAGCAAGAGCACCATAGTTGGATACAATATCACATCCTGCTGTAATACCAACGAGACCTGCAAGAGCACCGTTCATTGTCATGGAAACATCCGGTTTACCGTAACGTACCCATGTGAAGAAGAGAGCAACAAGTGTTGCTGCAGCAGCTGCAAGGTTTGTTGTCATGGCGATATCACCGAGACTTTCTGTGGCAGCTGTTGTGGAACCGCAGTTAAATCCGAACCAGCAGAACCAGAGAATAAATGTACCTAAAGCACCGAGTGGCAGGTTGTGTCCAGGAATAGCATTTGGTTTGCCGTCTTCACGGTATTTTCCGATACGAGGTCCGAGAATGGCTGCGCCAATGAGTGCACACCAGCCACCAACAGAGTGAACAGCTGTAGATCCGGCAAAGTCATGGAATCCAAGACCGGATAACCAGCCGCCGCCCCAGATCCAGTGACCTGTAACAGGGTAAATAAAGATACTGATACAAGCACTGTAAATCAAATAGGAAGAGAATTTTGTACGTTCAGCCATGGCACCGGATACGATGGTAGCGGCTGTTGCACAGAATACTGTGTGGAAAATCATAAACACGCCGATTGGAAGAGCAATGCCAAGGTCGGACTGAAGTGTGGATTCAAGTGCATATGGATCAAAAAATCCGCTTAATCCGATAATACCATTTCCCTGTCCAAACATTAAACCAAAACCGATGAGGAAAAAGGCGATGGAACCGATGACAAAGTCCATCATGTTTTTCATAACAATGTTTCCAGCATTTTTTGCACGGGTAAAACCTGTTTCAACCATGGCGAAACCTGCCTGCATAAAGTAAACAAGAAACGCCGCAACCATAGTCCATACAATATCTAATAAATTATATTCCATAACGAATAGCCTCCTTTATATAGCACAAATAACAAGTCAGAATTTTAAAGAGCGTCTTCTCCGCGTTCACCTGTACGGATTCGTACAGCATCTGCAACATCATAAACAAAAATTTTACCATCGCCGTAATTACCGGTGCTGATTGTTTTTGTTACCTTTTCGATAATATCTTCAACGGCATCATCGGAAACAACAGTCTCGACTTTGACCTTCGGCAGAAGATTAACAGCATAAGTTGTTCCACGGTACATACGGGTAAAGCCTTTCTGATTACCGTAACCCATAATGTTTGTTATCATAACGCCGCTGGCCTGTGAGTCATCCAGTATGGATTTCAGGCTTTCAAGTTTTTCCGGTTTAATGACCATTTCTAATTTTTTCATGTGATTTCCTCCTCTTGATAGATAATTGAGACGATCTCCGTATCGGAGTTTTTTGTAGTTATAAAACAAAAAAAGACGCCTTCGGATGGATGTTTCCATCTGAAGACGCCTTCGTCTTAACTTGTGTTTTATTATATTCCCAATCTTTAGAAAGTCAACAAAAAATTTATAATTATTTTATCTTTGGAGAAATCTTACAAAATTCTGGAAAAACATGAAAATATTTCTAACAATTTTCTAAAACAGGCTTTCAAGTTCAGTCAGATACCGGTCAAAGACCTTTAAAGCCTCCGAAGTCGGACCGGAGGTGGTCATATCTACACCGCAGGATTTTAAAAGATCCATACAATCCATGGAGCAGCCTCCGCTCAGAAACTTTTTATAATCATCAAGAGCACTCGGTTCTCCGGAAAGAATCCGGCTGCCAAAGGCAATGGCAGCGGAAAGGCCGGTAGCATACTGGTAAACATAGAACGGAGTATAAAAATGAGGGATTCGTGCCCACTCCATAGAAATTTCTTCATCGATGATCATATCCGGACCGAAGTAGGTTTTGTTCAGATCGCTGTAAATGCTGCACAGTGTATCACAGGTGAGCGGTTCTCCTTTTGCTTCCTTTTCGTGAGTGATCTTCTCAAATTCAGCGAACATGGTCTGACGGAAGAGGGTACCTTTGAACTGGTCCATCAAATGGTTTAACAGATAGGCTTTTTCTTCCCGTGTTTCGGCTTTTTTAAGTAAATGGGAGATGAGTATATACTCGTTACAGGTGGATGCGATCTCTGCCACGAAAATATTATAATTTGAGTTTATATAAGTCTGATGACGGTTTGTGTAGCAGGAATGGAGAGAGTGACCCATCTCATGAGCAAGGGTGAAAACGTTATCCAGATTTCCCTGATAATTGAGGAGCACATATGGGTGATGTCCATAGACACAGGTGGAGTAGGCACCGCTGCGTTTGCCTTTATTTTCATAAATATCAATCCATCGGTTGTCAAAACCTTCTTTAAGAAGAGAAAGGTAGTCTTCACCCAGTGGGGCCAGTCCTTCAAGCACCATCTCTTTGGCCGTATCAAATGGAATATAAGGTGAATCATAGCGGATGATCGGTGTATAGACATCATACATATGCAGTTCATCCACACCTAAAAGTTTTTTGCGCAGAGCCACATAACGGTACATGGATGGGAGAAATGCGTGTACCGTATCAATTAACTGGGTGTAAACTTTTGTCGGAATATTGGAACAGTCCAGGTGGGCTTCCATCGTTGACGCATAGCTGCGGGCTTTGGTGTAAAAAAGTTCTTTTTTCACATTGGCACTGTACATGGCAGCCAGAGTATTTTTATAAGCGGCATAGGTGTGATAGAGGGCCCCAAATGCGTCCTTTCGAACCTGACGGTTTGGATTTTCCATGAGGGAAATAAAACGGCCGTGGGTGACTTCCACAGGATTTCCGTGACCGTCATCAATCGAAGGAAATCGAAGGTCTGCGTTGTTAAACATATTAAAAACAGTCTGAGGACCATAGCTCATATCGGCACTTAAAGAAAGGATTTCTTCTTCACGTGGGGAGAGGGTATGGGCTTTCTGTCGGAGTGTATCCTCAAGATAATGGCGGTAATTTGTCAATTCCGGTTCTTTTGTGTACCAGTCGGATAAAATCTCCGGAGTCAATGTGAGAATTTCCGGGGATTCCCATGCAATAGAGGCAAAGAACCGGTTATAGAGGCTGAGGGTTTTATTTTTCATGGCCTGGGCCTGGGTATTTGCAGTATCTTCATCGGAAGTCTGGAAAGCATAGCTGTAAAGACGGTCAATAATTAAAAACTGTTTGTCCTTTGCTTTCAGATAAGAAAGAAGAGTTTCGGGGGACAGGGATATTTTCCCACGATATGAAGAAAGGTCATTGACCTGGGATTCGGCATCGGAAAATTCTGCCTCAAAGGCATCGAGATCCCTGTATAAAGGGGTCAGGTCCCATGTGTCCGCCGGATTTATAGAAGAACGTGTCGGAATCGTTTGTGTATGTGACATAAAAATGCCTCCTTTTAAAAAATATATTATCTGTTCAGAGCCAAACATCGATTTTTACGTGCTTATGCACTCCCAAAATCGATGAAATCATTCAGAATTCGCTCATTTTTCTATGAAAAATGGCTACTTCTTCATGATTTAGCGGTCCCCATAGACACAAAATCGAATGTAAACATTCGATTTGTGCCCATTTGTCCCTTGGCTCACATTATAATAATTTCTTGTATTTTTATCAATAATCCATTGATTTTTTTTTATCAATCGTATAGAATAAATGTGACAATTTAATAATGAGAGGAATTACTTAATTAAGAAGGAGAAAGTTATGAAAAAAAGAACAAATAAGATTCTTTTAAGCGTAATGACACTTGTAGTAACTGTTGCACTCTGTGCATGTGGAGGCGGCAAGGGAGGCGAGTCTTCTGCAGAGAGTAAGAACTCTTCGGAAACAACGAACGCGGATGCTGAAAGCACTGCTGCAGGAACACCGGTTAAAGGCGGCGAAGTAACTGTTGGTATTGCTCAGGATCTGGATAGTCTTGACCCGCACAAAATGGTGTATGCAGGAACTAGCGAAGTTTTATTCAATGTCTTTGAAGGCCTTGTAAAGCCTGATAAGAGTGGAGACCTTGTGCCTGCAGTTGCAAGCGAGTATGAGGTTTCAGAAGATGCGAAAGAATATACTTTCACATTAAGAGATGGAATCACATTCCACGATGGCACTCCTGTCACAGTGGATGATGTAAAATATTCGATTGACCGTTATGCGGAGATTCAGGGCGAATCCTCCGCATTTTCTATTTTAGACAATGTTGAAGTTGTTGACGAAAAGACTGTTAAGGTTCATTTAAAAGAAGGAAACTCTGAATTCCTTCCATACCTTACAGCAGCGATTCTTCCTCAGAGCAACGAAGCTAACTTTGCAACTGATCCAATCGGTACAGGTCCATTCAAATTTGTATCTTTCACACCAGGACAGAGCTTTGTTGTGGAAGCATATGACGGATACTGGAATCCGGAACTTCCTTACCTTGATAAGGTAACATTTAAGATCATTGCGGATTCAGATGCCATCATGACAGAACTTCAGGCTGGAACACTTGATGTTTACCAGTACCTGACAGGCGACCAGGCAGCTACACTGACAAGCGGCTTCAACATCATTGAAGGCAACATTAACTATGTACAGGGTCTTTTCCTGAACAACGATTTTGAACCATTCAAAGATGTTCGCGTACGTCAGGCTATGAACTATGCTGTTGATAAAGATATGATCAACGAGTTCTTATTTGGCGGCAAGAGCCATATTATCGGAACAAATATGATTCCGGCATTTTCAAAATACTATAATGAAGAAACAGAAAGCGTGTATACAAGAGATGTGGAAAAAGCAAAAGAGCTTTTAGCAGAAGCCGGATATCCGGACGGTTTTGATCTCAAGATTTCTGTTCCTGACAACTACGCACCACATGAAGGTACAGCTCAGATTATCGTTGAGAACTTAAAAGAAGTTGGTATCAACGCAACAATCGAACTGATTGAATTCTCTTCATGGGTTGCAGATGTTTATAACGGACGTCAGTACGAAGCAACTGTTGTTGCACTTGACGGTAAGCTCGCTCCAAGCAGCTGGCTTGAAAAATATCCGACAGGCGCACCTAAGAACTTTGTAAACTACAGCAATGCAGATTTTGATGAAGCATACAATGCAGCTGTTGCTACAGTTGACGATGCTGAAAAAGTAGAACTTTACAAGAAATGTCAGATGATCCTTGCTGAGGATGCAGCATCTGTTTACGTTCAGGACCCGGTTAACCTGGTTGCTCTGAATGAAAAACTTGCAGGATACGTATTCTATCCATGTGCAGCACAGGATATGTCTCTTGTATACTTTACTGAATAATAAAGAAAGAATTTAAGCAGAAAGGGCACGAAACGACCATGAAATACATGATTAAAAAAATAATAACTCTCATTATAACTTTGTTACTTGTATCCATGGTCACTTTCGTGGCCTTTTCTGTCATTCCGGGAGATGCGGCGACCACGAAGCTGGCCACATATGCCACTGAGGAAAGGGTGGAAGCCCTTCGGGAAGAGATGGGACTGAACAAGTCCATTCCGGAGCGTTATGCAGCATGGCTTAAAGATGCGCTGCATGGAGACTTTGGAGAATCTTATCAGTATGAAGGTGTTCAGGTAAGTGAATTGTTAAATCAGAGGCTTCCGGTCACAGTCATGCTGGCTGTCATGGCCTTTATTATTATACTTGTGATATCGATTCCGATGGGAATCATTGCGGCCCGCAAAGAGGGCACCTGGATTGATGTTTTTATCAATCTGTTTACTCAGATTACGATGGCCATACCTGCCTTTTTTCTTGGAATGGTATTGACCTATATATTTGGACTGATTCTTAAACTTTTCCAGCCGGGAAAATTTATCATGCCTCAGGAAGATCTTTGGGGATGTATTAAATATCTGATATTTCCTGCCATCGCCATCGCGATTCCAAAGATCGCCATGGTTGTGAAATTTTTAAGAAATTCTGTACTCAGCGAAGTGAAAAAAGACTATGTTCGTACAGCCTACAGCAAAGGAAACCGTACGAAGAAAGTATTATATATACATGTATTTCAGAATGCACTTATTCCTGTCATTACATTTATTGCCATGGTCGTGGCGGAGATCCTTGCCGGCAGTATTGTCGTTGAGCGGGTATTCAGTGTCAATGGCATGGGACGACTTTTAGTCACAGCGATCTCGAACCGTGATTTCCCGATCGTTCAGGCAGTTGTTCTCTATATTACAGTGCTTGTTATTATCATTAATTTTATTGTGGATATCCTTTACCAGTTGGTCGACCCGAGGGTGCGGACAGAATAGGAGCACGAGATGAAGAAGAAAAAGTGGAATTACAATCTGACTATAGGCCTTATTTTGACAACGATCGTCGTTGTGACGGCAGTGATCGGTCATTTCTGGACACCTTACAGTCCGACAGATATGAATGGTGTTTTAAAAAATGCGGCACCGTCTCTTGCCCATCCTTTTGGAAATGACAATTTTGGCAGAGATATTTTAAGCCGTATTATGAATGGTATGGGGACGACATGTTTTGTTGCTCTCTGTACGGTTGGGATCGGTGTTGTTTTCGGAACGATCCTCGGTGCCATCACAGGCTTTTTCGGCGGCTGGGTCGATGAGATCCTCATGCGTCTGAATGACGCTTTAAGCGCTTTTCCGAGCATTTTACTTGCTCTCATTTTTATCAGTCTTCTGGGACCGGGTAGAAATAATATTATTCTTGCTTTGGGAATCTTGTTCATACCGAGTTATGCCCGTATTGTCCGAAGCGAGATCATCCGATATAAGGAGCTGGAATTTGTCAAGAGTGCTCAGGTTATGGGCGCCGGAAAATTGCGGATTATTTTTGTGCATATTCTGCCAAATGCCATGGTCAGCATGCTGACATCAGCTACCGTTGGATTTAACAATGCGGTGCTGGCCGAAGCCAGCATGAGTTATCTCGGACTGGGCGTACAGCCTCCGGAACCGAGTCTTGGACTGATGCTTTCCGATGCACAGGCCTATCTGCAGATCGCACCCTGGTCTGCTATTTTTCCGGGAATTGTTATCGTAATTATTATTTTAGGATTCAGCATGATCAGTGAAGGGCTGCGTGTGCATCAGGCCAGATAGGAGCAGGCGATGGGTGAAAAACTTTTAGAAGTAAAAAATTTGACCATTGGATTTCCGGAAGAAAACGGGATGCATACAGTGGTAGATAATGTCAGTTTCACAGTGGGACGAGGTGAGATCGTCGGTATTGTCGGAGAATCCGGATCGGGTAAGAGTATGACAGTGCAGACGATCATGGGATTAAAAAAGACGGATGCCTGCGTTTCCTCAGGTGAAATTCTTTTAAACGGAAAGGATCTTTTGAAAATATCCGACGAAGAGCTGGCAAAAATCCAGGGCAATGATATGTCTATGGTCTTTCAGGAGCCGATGACATCTCTCAATCCGGTAAAAAAGATTGGATGGCAGGTTGCTGAAAGTCTTAAGATTCATACATCGCTCCCGGACACGGAGATTCACAGAAGAGTTGTAGAGATTTTATCCAATGTGGGGCTTCCGAAGCCGGAGGAATTGTGTGATAAATATCCGCATCAGCTGTCAGGTGGTATGCGTCAGCGTGTCATGATTGCTATGGCGATGATCTGCTGGCCGAAACTTTTGATCTGTGATGAACCGACGACAGCATTGGATGTGACTGTTCAGGCTCAGATTCTCCAGCTTCTCCGAAAGATCCATGCGGAAGCCAATACATCGATTTTATTTATTTCTCATGATCTGAATGTGATCAAAGAGGTATGCCAGCGTGTGATCGTTATGTATCGTGGAAAGATTGTGGAGACAGGGTATACTGATGAAGTGCTTTATCATCCGAAACATGATTACACGAAGCATCTGATTGCTGCCATTCCAAGAAACAGAGAAGATACACGGGAAGATGAGATGGTTCTTGAAGCGAAGGACCTGAATGTTTATTATTCTGTAAAGACAAAAGGCATATTTGGAAAGAAAGAACAGAAGCATGTGCTTCAGAATGTGGATTTTTATATTCGACGGGGTGAGATCCTCGGACTTGTCGGTGAAAGCGGATGCGGCAAATCCACATTGGCGAAGTGCATTGTCGGTTTAAATAAAAATTATACCGGATCTTTGGAAATTAATGAGGAACATCCGCAGCTTGTTTTTCAGGATCCTTACAGCTCATTAAACCCGATGAAAAAAATCGGATGGATTCTGGAAGAACCGTTAAGAATCCATGGAATGAAGGATAAGGCAAAACGCAAGGAGCTTGTGGATCAGATGCTTACTCAGGTCGGGCTGGATCCATCCTATGCCGACAGGTATCCGAGTGAGCTTTCCGGCGGTCAGCGGCAGCGCATCAGTATCGGCGGAGCTCTGATCTTAAACTCTAAATTTATTGTGGCGGACGAACCGGTATCCGCTCTGGATGTCACTGTTCAGTCCCAGGTACTGAACCTTTTGCTGGATCTCCAGAGAACGCATCAGCTGACTTACCTGTTCATTTCCCATGATCTGAATATTGTGCGTCATTTTTGTAATCGAGTTATCGTTATGTATCTCGGTGAGATCGTGGAAGAGGCAGAAGTGGAAGAGATTTATGAGGATCCAAAACACCCGTATACACAGCTTTTGTTCCACTCGATTCTGACAGATGAGCGTAAGCTGCAAAAGATCACGGATTCGGAGCAGAGAAGAGAAGATGCCTCTTCAGAGGGATGTCCGTTTTATCACAGATGTATGAGCCGGTGTGACATATGCGCTTCAAAACGACCTGAGAGAGTGAATCTTAGTCCGGAAGGACAGCCGCCGCATTGGGTCAAATGTTTTAAATATTGAAAAGTTTTTAAAAAGGCATGTCTATGGTTGTAGACATGCCATATTTTTTGCATTACAATGAGATAATGATAAGAGAATAGGGGTATACTATGAAACGAAATATTAAATTATTATTAGAATATGATGGCGGCCGTTATGACGGCTGGCAGCGGCTTGGCAAAAAAAGCGGCGGTGTGACGATTCAGGGAAAACTTGAGGAAGTGCTTCAGAAGATGACCGGCGAACCGATTGAAGTGATCGGCTCGGGACGGACAGATGCGGGAGTTCATGCCAGAGGACAGGTGGCAAATTTTCATACAGACAGCAATATGAAATGCTGGGAGATGAAATACTATCTTAATCGTTATCTGCCTCAGGATATCGGTGTTTTGTATGTGGCAGAGGTTCCGGAACGTTTTCACAGCCGACTGAACGCCCTCTCAAAACGGTATGTTTACAGAGTATCGATCGGTGATGTGCCATGTGTTTTTGACCGCAAGTATACATGGTACTGTTTTGATCGTCTGGATGTGGGTCTTATGAAAAAAGCAGCATCGCTGATGGTCGGTGAGCATGATTATAAGGGCTTTTCTTCTGTTAAAAAGACCGGTAAATCCACGGTGCGTACAGTGACAAAAATTGATTTTGAGGTGAAAGACCGGGAAATTGATATGATTTTTGAAGGCAATGGTTTCCTTTATAATATGGTGCGCATCATGGCGGGAACACTGATCGAAGTGGGAACCGGAGACAGAGAACCGGAATCTGTCAACGAAGTTTTCCTGACAAAAGACAGAGAAAAGGCCGGAATGACATTGCCGCCTCAGGGATTATTTTTGGAGGAAGTCTTTTATTCAAATGAGGGCCGCTGATCCTGAAGGAGGATGAATACATGGTGACAATTGAAGGAAAATCGGTTTTTGGCGGAATTGCTATCGGACCTGTAGAGATTTTAAAGAAAAAGGAAAACAAAGTTATCCGTGATCATGTAAAAGATGTAGAAGCTGAAGTGAAACGCTATGAACGTGGCAGCGAAGAGACGAAGGCACAGCTTCAGGCTCTTTTTGATAAGGCATTGGATGAGGTTGGTGAAGCAAATGCGGCTATTTTTCGTGTACATCAGCTGATGTTGTCGGACATGGATTATGTGGAATCCATTGAAAATATGATACGGACTCAGAAAGTCAATGCAGAGTATGCGGTGGCGATGACCAGTGATAATTTTTCTACCCTTTTTGAATCGATGGATGATGACTACATGCGTGCGCGTTCAGCCGATGTTAAAGATGTATCCAATCGTCTGATCCGTGTTTTAAGCGGTTTCAGAGAAAATATGATTCAGAGTGACCGTTCTGTTATTCTGGCGGCGGAGGATCTGGCACCGAGTGAGACGGTGCAGCTTGACAAGGAGCGGATTCTTGGATTTGTCACCCGGTATGGTTCTGCCAATTCACATACAGCCATTCTTGCCCGGACAATGAATATTCCGGCAGTCATTGGTGCGGATTTTCCGGATGATTGTGACGGAAAAACAGCGGTGCTGGATGGATTTACCGGCACACTTTATATTGATCCGGATGAGAAATTTATCCATGAAATGCGAAAGAAACAGCGGGAGGAGCAGGAAAAACAGGAATTACTTCAGATGCTTAAAGGCAAAGAAGATGTGACGTTGAGCGGCAAAGAGATCCGGCTTTATGCCAATGTGGGAAGCGTTCAGGATGTGATGGCGGCATTGAAAAATGATGCCGCCGGTATCGGTCTTTTTCGAAGTGAATTTCTATATCTTGAAAAAGATCATTATCCTACAGAGGAAGAACAATTTCATGTGTATAAAACAGTTGCGGAATCTATGGCCGGAAAAAAGGTCATTATCCGCACGCTTGATATCGGAGCGGATAAACAGATTGATTATTTTGAGATGGAACCGGAAGAAAATCCAGCCATGGGATATCGGGCAATTCGTATCTGCCTGGATCGGGTCAGTCTGTTTAAGACCCAGTTAAGAGCACTTTACAGGGCCAGTGCCTATGGCAATATCGCCATTATGTATCCGATGATCATCTCTCAGGAGGAAGTCCGAAAGATCAAAGTGATTTCGGAGGAAGTTCGAAAAGAGTTATCACTCATGGGAATTCCTTATGGAAATGTGGAACAGGGAATTATGATCGAGACACCCGCAGCGGCTTTGATCAGCGATCTTTTAGCAAAAGAAGTGGATTTTTTCAGTATCGGAACCAACGATCTCTCCCAGTACACTCTGGCAATTGATCGGCAGAATCCGAAACTGGATGCGCTTTTTGATCCCTATCATCCGGCAATTTTCCGGTTTCTTCAGATGATCATTGATAATGGTCATAAGGCAGGCATCTGGGTCGGTATATGCGGAGAACTGGGCGCCGATCTGTCATTGACAGAAAGATTTATTCATATGGGAATCGATGAACTTTCCGTGGCACCGTCTATGGTACTTCCGGTACGTCAAAAAATTCGTCAGACCAGATAATAGAATGGGGCCGGGTCCCGGGTATAATTTTGCCTGGGACCTGCTTTATACTTAGAAAACATACTTGACAAATAGGAAATGAATGCTATAATACAGACATAGTTTAAATCATAGGATGTCAATAGGAAAAATTGGAGGCAGAAAAATGGGAAATATTTATAAAGGAACGTTAGAACTTATTGGAAATACACCGCTTGTGGAAGTGACAAATATTGAGAAGTTATTGGGTCTTGAGGCGAGAGTTCTTGTGAAGCTTGAATATTTCAATCCGGCAGGAAGTGTAAAGGACCGTATTGCAAAGGCAATGATCGAAGATGCCGAGAGCCGCGGACTTTTAAAGGAAGGCTCTGTCATTATTGAGCCCACATCCGGAAATACAGGCATTGGTCTGGCCTCCATTGCGGCAGCTAAAGGTTATCGGATCATTCTGACGATGCCGGAGACGATGAGCGTGGAGCGGAGAAATATTTTAAAAGCCTATGGAGCTGAGATCGTACTGACAGATGGTTCAAAAGGTATGAGCGGTGCGATCGCCAAAGCGGATGAACTTGCTGCCGAGATTCCGGGCAGCTTTATTCCGGGACAATTTGTGAATCCGGCAAATCCGGCAGTTCACAGAGCGACAACGGGACCGGAGATCTGGAACGATACGGACGGAAAGGTGGATATATTTATTGCAGGCGTGGGTACAGGCGGTACATTGACAGGTACGGGAGAATACCTGAAGTCAAAAAATCCGGATATTCAGATTGTGGCTCTTGAGCCGGCATCATCGGCGGTTCTTTCCGGAGAGCAGGCAGGTCCGCATAAGATCCAGGGCATCGGTGCCGGTTTTGTTCCGGATGTGTTAAATACACAGGTCTATGATGAAATTTACAGAGCGGATAATGAGGAAGCTTTTGAGGCAGCCAAACTTTTGGCAAAGCAGGAGGGCATTCTTGTGGGAATCTCCTCAGGTGCTGCGTTAAAAGGTGCCATTGAGCTGGCAAAACGCCCGGAAAATAAAGGAAAGACCATTGTTGCTATTTTGCCGGATAATGGGGACAGATACTATTCAACACCACTGTTTATGGATTAAGGGGGATTTATGAAATTTACAAAAAAGACCCGCTACGGTTTCCAGGCATTGATTGATCTGTCTGTGAATATGAAAGACGGTCCTGTCGCGTTAAACAGCATTGCCGAGAGAAATCATATTTCTCTGCAGTATCTGGAACAGGTATTTGCCGGACTTCGCAGGGCCGGAATTGTAAAGAGTATGAAAGGATCTCAGGGAGGCTATCAGCTTAAAGAGAAAGCCGATCGGATTACGGCGGCGATGATCGTGAGGGCATTAGAAGGGGATTATCATATTGAAGGTCTGAAAGAAATGCCGGAGGACGGAATGCCGGAAATGGAAAAAACCATTCAGGATCTTCTGACGGATAAGATCAATGAAAAGCTGGATCAGGTTCTTGAAAACCTCACGCTGGAAGATATGCGGCAATATTATCTTGAGTATGGCAAAGGATGTCGGGATATGTATTATATTTAAAATTTATCTTGACACCGCATTAATACTGTGCTAGAATAAAATCAAAATTTGAAACCGATGAACGAGAGAAGTAACTTTGATGGTATATTCACAGAGAGTCATGGAGAGCTGAGACCATGATATAGAAGTTAAAGCGAATGGACTCGTGAGGGCAAACTGAAATCAGCAGGACTGATGTAGGGGCGACGGAATCCGACCGTTATAATGGAGCATGTATGTTGGTACATGACAGAGTGCATTCTTTATAGAATGAATATAGGTGGCACCGCAGATTTATTACCTGTCCTATAGTTTTGTAGGACAGGTTTTTTTGTTGTATTCAGGAAAGGTTGGCTTTCCTGTAATCATTGAAAGGAAGGTATATAGGATGACAGACACAAAGACAATCCCTTACAAAATTTATCTTGAAGAAAGTGAAATGCCAAAACAGTGGTATAATGTCCGTGCGGATATGAAAAATAAACCGGCACCGCTTTTAAATCCTGCAACACTTCAGCCGATGACAGCCGAAGAACTGAGTCACGTTTTTTGTGATGAGTTAGTTAAACAGGAGTTGGATGATACAACACCATATTTTGATATTCCTCAGGAGATTCTTGATTTTTATAAAATGTATCGCCCATCACCGCTTGTTCGTGCTTATTGTCTTGAAAAAGAGCTTGGAACACCGGCAAAGATCTATTATAAATTCGAAGGCAATAACACATCCGGAAGTCATAAATTAAATTCCGCCATTGCTCAGGCTTACTATGCAAAACAGCAGGGATTAAAGGGCGTGACAACAGAGACAGGCGCGGGACAGTGGGGAACGGCTCTTTCTATGGCATGTGCTTACCTCAATCTTGACTGTAAAGTGTATATGGTTAAATGTTCTTACGAACAGAAGCCTTTCCGCCGTGAAGTGATGCGTACTTACGGTGCTCAGGTAACACCGTCACCGTCCGAAACGACAAATGTTGGAAGAAAGATCCTGGCAGAGCATCCGGGAACAACAGGAAGTCTCGGATGCGCGATTTCTGAGGCTGTTGAGGATGCGACAAGTCATGAAGGTTATCGTTATGTTCTCGGATCCGTGCTTGCTCAGGTACTGCTTCATCAGTCAGTGATCGGTCTTGAGACAAAGGCTGCCCTGGATAAATATAACATTGAACCGGATATTATCATCGGATGTGCCGGTGGCGGTTCCAACCTTGGTGGTCTGATTTCACCGTTTATGGGAGAAAAACTCAGAGGAGAGAAAGATTATCATTTTATTGCTGTTGAGCCGGCAAGCTGTCCGAGTCTGACACGGGGAAAATATGCCTATGACTTCTGTGATACCGGAATGGTCTGCCCGTTGGCTAAGATGTATACACTGGGAAGCGGCTTTATTCCATCCGCAAACCATGCGGGAGGTCTTCGCTATCACGGCATGAGCTCCGTTGTTTCACAGTTGTATGATGATGGTCTCATTGAAGCACGGTCTGTGGAGCAGACATCCGTTTTTGAGGCTGCCACAAAATTTGCCCGCGTGGAAGGTATTTTGCCGGCACCGGAAAGCAGTCATGCGATCAAAGTAGCTATTGACGAAGCATTGAAGTGCAAAGAGACCGGTGAGGAGAAAACGATCGTCTTCGGTCTTACGGGTACAGGTTATTTTGACCTTGTTGCCTATGAAAAATATAATAATCATGAAATGTCTGACTATATCCCTACAGATGAAGATCTTGCTGTCGGATTTGCAGGCCTTCCAAAAGTTGAGTAAGAAGTTCTTGCGTAAATCTAAAAAAAAGGGTACAATAGAAACAAGATATTGATGGAGTGAACAGAGCGGAAATATCCCTGGTAAAGGTACTGGGCCATATTTCCGCTTTTCAATAACCAGTATAATCCACACGAAATAACCTTTGGTTATTTCGTGTGGATTATACTGGAAGACGGGTGAGGCAGCAGTCATGGCAGATGAATCAACGATTTTAAGTGTTGGAATTGATATAGGAACATCCACGACCCAGGTGGTTTTCGGCCGGCTTACATTTAAAAATTCGGCCGGGTATTTTTCTGTGCCTCATGTTGCGATTTCAGATAAAAAAGTTATCTATAAAAGTGATATATACAGGACGCCGTTGATCGACCGGATCCGGATCGATGGGGAGAAGATACGGCATATTGTTGCAGCTGAATTTGATAAGGCCGGGTTTACCCCTGAAGATACTCAGACAGGTGCCGTCATTATTACGGGAGAGTCCGCAAGAAAGGAGAATTCTGAGATCGTGCTTCAAAATCTCAGCGATTTTGCGGGAGAGTTCGTTGTGTCAACAGCGGGTCCGGATCTGGAAGCGATCATTGCAGGGAAGGGCAGCGGAGCCAGACAGTATTCGATCGAGCACCAGTGCAGAGTGATCAATCTGGATATCGGAGGAGGAACGACCAATGCTGTGTGCTTTGATTGCGGCGAGGTCATCGGAAAGGGCTGTCTGGATATCGGCGGCCATCTGATCCAGTTTGACAGTAATGGCACAGTTACTTACGTCAGTGACAGTGCCGATAAGATCGGGGCATCGGAAGGCATTTTTCTTAAGGCAGGAGATCCGGCAGATTACACACTTATATACCGTATAGCGTCACAGATGGCCGGCCTTTTGCATGAATGGATCGGGCAAAAGGAAAGTCGTCTCATTCAGACGATCACTACACCGGGAAGTTCAGAATTTAATATTAAAAGTTCCGGATGCCGGCTTTGTTTTTCCGGGGGTGTGGCGGACGGTATTTATCATCCTTCAAAGAAAAACTGGATGTCCTATGGAGATATGGGGATACTGCTCGGTGAAGCGATTCGTGAAAGCCGATTATTTTCAGATTATCAGGTGATCGAAGCCAAAGAAACGATTCGTGCTACTGTTGTGGGTGCGGGAAGTTATACGACTTCCGTATCGGGAAGCACGATCTCCTATAACAGAGATGTGTTTCCGCTGAAAAATATTCCGGTTCTTAAACTGGATGAGGAGGAACAGGAACTCTGCTTTAAAGGCGAGGGAGAAAAACTGAAGGAAAAGCTTCAATGGATGCAGGAACAGAGTGATTCCAATCAGCTGATTCTTGCCATGAAGGGAAAAAATAATCCTTCCTATGCACAGATTTTGAATCTGGCCAGGTGTCTAACAGAGGTTCTTGATGAAGTTCTTGATAAACATCAGCCGATGATCATTGTTCTGGAACATGATATGGCAAAAGCACTGGGACAGATGATGCAGAGGATGGTTCCGGAACAATCGAGAGATATTATATGCATCGACTCGATTCAGGTCGATCAGAATGATTTTGTAGATATGGGAAAGCCACTGGTAGACGGTCTTGTTATTCCGGTGGTTGTAAAAACGTTAATATTCGGATAAGGCGGTGTGATATGGCATATAAAACATTATTGGGTGGTCAGATCTTTCGCTTTTCTTCCGTAAAGGAAGTGCTTGCAAAGGCGAATGAGGAAAAATCAGGAGATATTCTGGCAGGGGTTGCGGCGGCCTCGGATCTGGAGCGGATCGCAGCCAAAGAAGTGCTCTCGGAGATGACATTGAAGGAACTCAGGGAGAATCCGGCGGTTCCTTATGAATCAGATGATGTGACCCGGCTGAATCAGGACAGCATTAACGAGCATCTTTATAATAAAATTAAAAACTGGACCGTCAGTGACTTCAGAGAGTGGATTTTAAGTTATTCGACAACGGAGCAGCAGCTGCGTGATATATCCAGAGCACTGACGAGTGAGATGGTGGCGGGAACAGCCAAGATCATGACCAATCTGGACCTGATCTACGGTGCACAGAAGATGCAGGTGCCTGCACGCTGTAATACGACCATCGGACTTCGGGGAACGATGGCGACAAGACTTCAGCCAAATCACACAACGGACAATGTGGAGGGAATTACCGCTTCCCTGTTCGAGGGATTAAGCTATGGATGCGGAGATGCACTTATTGGACTGAATCCGGTGAATGACACTGTATCCAGTCTGGCGGAAGTGTTAAAACGATTTGATGAGATTAAGAATAAATTTGAGATTCCGACTCAGATCTGTGTGCTCGGACATGTGACGACCCAGATCGAGGCGGTCCGTCAGGGAGCACCCTGTGATATGATTTTCCAGTCGATCGCGGGAAGTGAAAAAGGAAATAAGGCTTTTGGATTTACGACGGAGACACTGCGTGAGGCTAAAGAACTTCTGAGAAGACAGGGAACGGCCGCAGGTCCGAATGTAATGTATTTTGAGACGGGCCAGGGCTCCGAATTGTCGTCAGAAGCGCATTTCGGCACGGATCAGGTGACGATGGAAGCGCGCTGCTACGGTTATGCCAGGGAATTTGCACCTTTTATGGTCAATACAGTTGTCGGTTTTATCGGTCCTGAGTATTTATATGACAGTAAGCAGGTCATTCGTGCCGGACTCGAGGATCATTTTATGGCAAAGCTCTCCGGAGTGCCGATGGGATGTGACTGCTGTTATACGAATCATATGCAGGCGGATCAGAACGACATTGAGAATCTTGCCCTCCTTCTTGGAAGTGCAGGGGTCAATTATATATTAGGGGTTCCGGGAAGTGACGATATTATGCTCAATTATCAGACGAATGCCTATCATGATGTTAATGCGGTTCGTGAGATATTGGGTAAGAGACCGATCAGAGAGTTTGAACTCTGGTTGGAGAAGATGGGAATTATGGAGAATGGACGGCTTACAGACAGAGCCGGGGATCCTACATTGTTTTTAAAAAGAGGTTAAAGGAGGATGTCTATGTTATCACAAAGCCAGATTGAAGCAATTGCGCAGGCTGTGCTTCAGGAGTTAAAGCAGAATCCATCCTCAGGGCAGGGAACTGCGGGGACATCGATGGTTCCGGATGAAATCGGTGATCCATCCGAAAAGGAAAGTATGTTGGATCTGACGTCTCCGGAGGCGAAGGCCACACCTCTGTTAGATCATGTGGAGGACAGAGAAGGTCTTGAGCGGATGATGGGTCGGACAACAGCCCGCATCGGTGTGGGAAACTGCGGACCGAGACTTAAAACAAAGACGATGCTTACACTCCGTGCGGATCACGCTGCGGCCAGAGACGCGGTGTTTATGGACGTCAGCCCGGCACTTTTGGACAGTCTCGGATTATTTACGGTGGATACGGCCTGTGCGGATAAAAATCAGTTTTTGACCCGGCCGGATCTGGGGAGAATTTTTCCGGAGGAAAGTCTTGATATGATCCGCTCCAGATGCGAAAAAAATGTGGATGTACAGATCTACGCATCGGACGGTTTATCCTCCACGGCGGTGGAAGCGAATCTTGCTAATATCCTTCCGGTCATAATGGATGGTTTAAAGGCCGGAGGCCTGAAGGTGGGTACGCCATTTTTTGTGCGTAACGGACGGGTGGCGGCGATGGATCAGATTTCAGAAACGCTGAATGCCACAGTGACCTGTGTGCTTCTCGGAGAACGTCCGGGACTTGCAACAGCAGAAAGTATGAGTGCTTATATTGCCTACAAAGCAACGATGGGGATGCCGGAGGCACGGCGCACAGTCGTTTCCAATATTCATTCAAAAGGCATTCCGGCAGTTGAGGCGGGTGCTTACATTGTCGATGTGATCGGGAAGATCCTTGAGGCAAAGGCCAGCGGAGTAGAACTTAAAAAATAGGAGGGCACAACATGAAGCATGATCAGATGAAAACAACTGTCCTCAGTGTAAAAATGATTCCGAATGCAGATAAAATGTTAAGGGATGCCCTGAATCTTCGTGAGGATGAGCGAAGTCTCGGATTATTGACAACAGATTGTGATGATGTGTCCTATGCGGCTCTCGATGAAGCTACAAAAAAAGCTGAGGTTCGTGTGGCTTATGCGCGGAGTATGTATGCGGGTGCAGGCAATGCCAGCACAAAGCTTGCCGGAGAGTTTATCGGAATCCTTGCAGGGCGAAATCCGGCTGAGGTTAAGAGCGGCCTGGATGCCGCAATTATGTATATTGAGAGGGATGCTTGTTTTTACAGTGCGAACGATGAGGATTCCATCGTCTATTTCGCCCACTGTATTTCCCGGACCGGCAGTTACCTGTCATCCGAGGCGGGGGTCCCGGAGGGAACGGCGATGGCCTATCTGATCGCCCCGCCTTTAGAGGCGATGGTCGGACTTGATGCGGCACTCAAAGCGGCTCAGGTTGAGCTTAAAGTGTTTTATGGACCGCCGTCGGAAACAAACTTTGCCGGAGGACTTTTGACAGGAGATCAGGCAGCCTGTAAGGCGGCCTGTGAGGCATTTGCCGAGACGGTAAATAAAATAGCGGATCAGCCGCTTGTTTTCTAAATTACAGGAAAGGGGAGAGAGAATATGGGACTTGATATCGATCTGCAGTCTATACAGGAAGTTCGGGATCTGATCCGGTGTGCTAAAAAAGCTCAGGAAATTTTTGCCACTTTTGATCAGAGAAAGGTGGATGGCATTATCGGAGAGATAGCCTGTGCCTGTGAGGCTAATGCAGAGAAGCTTGCAAAGATGGCTGTGGAAGAGACCGGCTTTGGTATCTGGCAGGATAAAGTTCTTAAAAATCTTCTTGGAAGCAGGATTACATACGAGTATATTAAAGATATGAAGACGATTGGTGTCATTCATGAGGATGGTGCGAAAGGTATCATGGAAGTCGGTGTGCCTATGGGTGTTATTGCTGCACTGATTCCTTCAACGAACCCGACATCAACGGTCATGTATAAAACATTGATCGCATTAAAAGCCGGCAACGGAATTGTGATCAGTCCCCATCCGGGAGCAAAAAATTGTATTCTGGAGACGGTGCGCATCATCCAGGAGGCTGCAGTGAAAGCGGGTGCTCCGGAAGGATTGATCGGAGTTATCCGTCTGGCAACGATGGAAGCGACAGATGCCCTTTTAAAGGATCCGAATATCGGTGTTATACTTGCCACCGGCGGTGAGGCGATGGTTCATGCAGCTTACAGTTCGGGTAATCCGGCGATCGGCGTGGGTCCGGGAAACGGTCCTGCATTTATTGAACGGACGGCGGATGTGAAGAAAGCAGTTCAGAGGATTTTTGACAGCAAAACCTTTGATAACGGCACGATCTGTGCATCCGAGCAGTCGATTGTGACGGAGCGGTGTATTGAAACGCAGGTCATTGAAGAGATTAAACGGCAGGGCGGTTATTTTATGGATGAGGCCCAGTCAGAGAAGGTGGCCCGTTTCATTCTCAGAGATAACGGGACGATGAATCCTAAGATTGTCGGAAAGTCGGCACAGACGATCGCGGACATGGCAGGCATACAGATTCCTTCGGGAACGAGGGTGCTTTTGTCAAGACAGACAGAAGTGTCAAAGAAAAATCCGTACACAAGAGAAAAACTTTGTCCGCTTCTGGCATTTTTTGTCGAAGAGGGATGGCAGGAAGCCTGTGAACGCTGTATTGACATTTTACAGAATGAAGGCGCAGGTCATACGATGACGATTCATTCAGAGGATACGGATGTGATTCGGGAATTTGCTCTGAAAAAACCGGTATCCAGACTTTTAGTCAATACGCCGGGAGCTCTTGGCGGAGTGGGAGGCACGACAAATCTGGCACCGGCTCTGACCCTTGGCTGCGGTGCAGTGGGCGGAAGTGCCACATCCGATAACATTACCCCGCTGAATCTGATCAATATACGGCGGGTAGCCTGCGGTGTCACGGAGCTTTCAGAGATCCGCAGCAAATACCGTGTTCCGGAACCGGAGCGTCCGGATATTTTACCGCAGAAGACAGAACCTTCCTGCGGCGGACTTACGGCAGAGGATGTTGAAGCCATTACCCGTGCGGTTCTGGCAAAACTCAGAGGTTAATAATTTCTCAAAAAGAGAATGATTAATAGAAATGATAAATGTGAAATTTAAGGAGGATATGAATTATGGCAGATGTAGTACAGGCATTAGGAATGATTGAAACAAAGGGTTTAGTAGGATCAATTGAGGCAGCGGATGCTATGGTTAAGGCAGCAAACGTTACATTGATCGGTAAAGTACATGTTGGCGGCGGACTTGTAACTGTTATGGTCCGCGGTGATGTCGGAGCAGTTAAGGCAGCGACAGACGCAGGTGCGGCAGCGGCAGCAAATGTGGGAGAACTTGTGAGTGTTCATGTTATCCCACGTCCTCATGAAGAAGTGGAATACATTCTTCCGACATTAAAATAAACAGGTAGAATAAAGAGGTTTGGCAATGAAGATATTAACAGAAGCTATGCTCAGATCAGCGGCTCTCGGGGAAGATACAACTGAATATTGCGTGGATGCAGATGTGTTTGTGACGCCTCTTGCCAGAGAATATCTTCGGGACCGGAGGATTTCTCTGGTTATTGCGGAAGCCCGTCCGGCAGTGATGACAAGAACACCTGTTAAAGCAAAAGGCGAACATACCTATATTGATGCCGCAACAGGTGAAGGTTACCTTGAAAAACCGGAGCATATGACCCATTTGAGAGCCAATGTTCTTGTGCCGAAAAGCCATCCGAGAATTGAATTTCGAGGACAGTTAGATGCACTGCAGGCAGAGATCATCTGTCTGCAGGTGAAAGCCGAAGAAGCTCATGCACCGAAACTGGTTGAAGATCTTTCAGATATTCTTTTAAGTACCCGGCTTATTCTCGGAGCAGAGGTAAAAGATGAACCGTTAGCTCCGGTGAAGATCCTCGGTATGAACACGGAAGAACTTCGAAGTCATTCTCATAATGTAAAGAAATATTTTGGAATCGATCATCCGGTTCCGGATCATCGTATGGGAATGATGGCAGCGGATCTGAATCGTCTTCGGACAAAGGTTCGTGAAGCGGAGCTTTCGGCTATGCATGCTTTTGAAAATGGGGACGGAAGCGTGGAGCGTACAGACATTATTGAACACCTGAACCGTCTGAGCAGCGGTGTGTATATTGTGTTCTGCCGGTGGCTGACCGGTTATTATAAGGGAGGGCAAAGATGATGGATGTGGAAAGAAAAAAGATTTTAATTGAAGCGTCCGGCTGTCATGTTCACCTGACCCGGGAAGCTGTGGAGACACTTTTTGGAAAAGGCGCTGTGCTGAAAAAACGGCGCGATCTGTCTCAGCCGGGAGAATATTTAAGTGAACAGCGAGTGAAGCTGGTGACACGAGACGGCTGTATAGAGAATGTGGCCGTACTTGGACCGACACGTTCGGCTGTTCAGGTGGAACTTTCAAAAACGGACTGCCGAAAGCTTGGAATAAATGCGCCCGTCAATCTGTCCGGGAACCTGGATGGTGCTTCCGATGTGATGATCATTGGAACCTGTGGGGAGATCAAAGCCTCCGGCAGTGTGATCGTTGCGCGAAATCACATTCATATGACACCTCAGGATGCGAAAGAGTATGGTGTTTCTCACGGTGACAAAGTGCGGGTGGAGATCGTCAGTGACCGCAAGGTTATTTTTGAGGATGTACCGATCCGCGTCAGTGAGAAATTTGCGCTTGCGATGCATATTGATTTCGATGAAGCCAATGCCTGTGGATATCGTATTGGTACAGAAGCCTTTATTCTTTATGACAGGCCATGTGAAAGTCGGGGAATGTCAAAGATGGATATGGAACAGATTATTCAGGAAGTTATAAAAAATGTATGTGCCATTTTAGAACAGGAGAAAAGAGCGACCGGGGTTTATGAAGAAAAAACAGAGAGTGTTCCGAAAAAAGAGGATACACCGGAGGAAGTTATCCGGGAAAAGCTGATTACTGAGAAAATGGCAAAAGAGATGGTATCTTCCATAACATGCGATACGATCTGTATTGCAAAAGGGACCATTATTACGCCGGCAGCAAAGGATATGTTTAAAGCCGGACATAAAAAAATAAAAATCCTTTAGGGGGACTTGTATGCTTATTTGTAGAGTCATCGGTCATGTTTGGGCAACGAAAAAACAGGATGCCTTAAACGGACAGAAACTGATGATTGTAAAAGAAACGGTGACAGATAAAAATAAAGGCGATATTTTTGTGGCGGCAGATACAGTCGGAGCCGGAGTGGGTGAGGACGTACTTGTTGTCACAGGAAGTACAGCCAGAAGGGCAGCCGGAACCGAAAGTATTCCGGTAGACAGTGCAATTGTAGGAATTATAGACTCTATGGAGGTCATGAAGGAGAAAAAATAAGAGGAAGTGAATCCATGGATTTATTGAATTGTATTAAGGAGGCAGGTATCGTCGGATGCGGCGGTGCCGGCTTTCCGACCCATGTAAAATATGGGGGCGGTCCGGTGGAATATCTGATCATTAACGGAGCGGAGTGTGAACCGCTGCTTCGAACGGACAGATATATTATGAAGCATCTGGGAGAAAAAGTCGTGTGGGCGGCGGAGGCTGTCAGCGAACTTCTCGGAGCAAAAGAATGCCGGATCGCATTGAAAAAATCATATACCGAAGAAATCAAAGCACTGGAAAGTGTGCTTGAACATAGAAAATCAAAGGTAAGACTGGCAAAAATGGACAGCTTTTATCCGGCGGGCGATGAGCAGACGATGGTCTATGAAGTGACTGGAAGGACGGTTCCGCCATCCGGTATTCCTCTGGATGTGGGATGTGTCGTATCCAATGTGGCGACGATGCTTGGCATCAGCGATGCGGCTGAGGGAAAGCCTTTTACGGATAAATATCTGACGGTGACCGGTGAAGTAAAGAAACCCACGGTGCTTCATGTGCCGGTCGGCACATCTTTTGATGAATGCATTGCCCTTGCCGGCGGTGCAAAATCGAAAAAATATTTTGTCGTTTCCGGGGGACCGATGATGGGAAGACGGCTGACGATGGATCAGGCCTCATCGGAAGTGGTGACAAAGACTACATCCGGCATTATTGTCCTTCCGGAGAACAGTCCGATCGCACAAAAAAGTGTCATTTCAATTCAACATATGCTGAATCGGGCACGTTCCGCCTGCATACAGTGCAGTTATTGTACTCAGATGTGTCCGAGACATCTGATTGGCCATCCGCTTCAGCCTCACAAGATCATGCGCAAACTGTCTGTTTCCGGAGACATAACATCAATTTTGACGGATAAGGATATACAGAATGCGGCCATTTGCTGTGAGTGCGGTATATGTGAGGAGTATGCCTGCCCGATGGGTCTTCAGCCAAAAAGAGTGAATCAGATGCTTAAAGGAGCACTGAGAGATGCGGGGATCCGTTATGAAAGGGATAAGGATGCCGTCTACAGAGCGGTCCCGGAAAGGGAAGGACGAAAGATTCCCGCCAGCCGTGTGGCGGCCCGGGTCGGTGTACTGCCATGGTATGATCTTAAAATAGATGACTGTGCGGAGTTTTTGCCGACCCATGTGGAGATTCCGCTGCGCATGCATATCGGAGCGCCTTCAGAACCGGTTGTAAGTGTCGGTGATAAGGTGGAAAAGGGACAGCTGATCGCCGGAATCAGGGAAGGGGCTATGGGTGCGAATATTCATGCCAGCATTTCCGGAAAAATTCTTTCGGTGACCGGTGAACGTATTATTATTGAAAGGGCAGGTTGAGCAGTATGATCGAGACAGTAGGATTTCTTGAATTGAACAGTATCGCCAAAGGGGTGGAGGCGGCAGATGCCATTTTAAAAGCTGCCCAGGTGGAACTTGCATTTGCAAAACCGGT
>JAEDDO010000114.1 GCA_016298055.1 Frisingicoccus sp. | reverse complement strand
GCACTGACACGTTCAATATTTGAAATAATCATTCGGCCTTCACGAACGATGGATTTCATACTTGCAAAATTAGAATCCATCAAGACAATATGCGCGACCTGTTTTGCCGCATCACTGCCGGCCGCCATGGCAATACCGCAATTCGCATCTTTCAAGGCCAAAACGTCATTCACACCGTCTCCGACCATACCGACAACATTACCGTTAGCCTGATAAGCCTTAATAATTCTCTGTTTTTGTTCCGGCTTCACACGTCCGTAAACAGTATAATTCGGAACGATCTCCCGAAGTTCCTCAAAGTCTTCCGGCAGGGTATTGGCGTCAATGTACTTTTCGCCGCCTTCCAGTCCGGCTTTTACCGCAATATTGGATACCGTCACCGGGTTGTCTCCGGAAATGACTTTAATATTGACATTCTGACTGGCGAAATATTCAAATGTACCTTTTGCCTCCGGGCGGATGCAGTCAGAAATTACAATCAGACCTGACGGCACCACCCCCGACACAGTCATATCCTGCATATTCAGTTCACGGCATTTTCCAAGCAGCAGAACACGCAGGCCTTCTTTTGAACATGCATTTACCTGCTCATTCAACTTTTCATTATCCTTAACAAGAAATTCAGGTGCACCCAAAACATAGTTTCCCTGACCTTCAAAAGCAATCGCACGGTATTTTCTATCCGATGAAAAAGGTATTTTGGACTGAATTTTCCACTTTTCAGTTTTTGTAAAATAAGCCATGAGGGCATCCTGAGTCGCATTGACATCATCAAAGGCAAATGCTATTTCATTCATAACCTCTGTCATTCTGAAAAGATCTTCTTCAAAAGGTATCAAGTTGACGACCTCTAAAGCACCTGTTGTGATGGTTCCTGTCTTATCCAGGCAGAGTACATTAACTCTCGCTAATGCCTCGATTGCTTCCATCTCCTGTACAAGTGCCTGTTTTTTTGCCAGACGTCCGACACCCAAAATGAAAGAAACACTGGTTAACAGAACAAGCCCCTCAGGAATCATTCCGATCACTCCGGCAACTGTATTCACAAGTGCATTGGATAAGGTCATGTCCTCAATCTTCCACTGAGACATAAACAGTAAAATTCCAACCGGAATCAGAATCGTACCGGTAACCTTAATGATCTTTTTAATAGAATCCTGCATCTCAGAAGATGCTCGTTTCTTCTGTTTTGCCTGACTGGCAAGCTGAGTCGCATAGTTATCCTTTCCTACGTGAATAACTTTTGCCTTTCCACTTCCTGCAACCATGAAACTTCCGGACCATAGAGTATCCCCTCGTTTCTTTCTTACTGGCCGGGACTCGCCGGTGATCATGGATTCGTTCACTTCGATACCATCCGATTCCAAAACTTCACAGTCGGCTCCGATCTGATTACCATTCTCGACTGCAATTAAATCATCCATGACCAGTTCTTCAATCGGAATGTCTTTGAATCTTCCGTTTCTGCAGACTTTCACTTTGCTCGCTGTAATCACAGCCAGATTATCAATCAGTTTTTTTACTTTCAGCTCTTGAAATATACCGATAACAGAATTACAGATGATAACTCCCAAAAATGTCAGATTTTTGAACTGACCGGAAATAATAACGAGCACACCAAGAAAAATATTTAAAAAGTTAAAGTAGGTCAAAGTATGACAGCGAATAATCTCTGCCGTTGTTTTTGATATATGATTGTCCGATAGATTAATCTGTCCCTTTTCAATGCGTTCCTGTACCTCCGCATCCGTCAGACCTCTGTAATCCATCCCTTCATCTTTCATATTTTATCAATCCTCATTTGAAAACGTTATAACATCCTCATTTAACGTATATGGTGTTGTCTGATATACAAAATAATTCAGCCAATTAGAATAGACCCATGTTCCATGGGCACGCCACCGCATCATTGGCTGTTTATCCGGATCATCATCCTGAAAATAGTTTTTAGGAATCTCCGGGTTCATGCCCTTATCCACATCTCTGAAATATTCTTTTGCAAGTGTATCAATGTCATACTCCGAATGTCCCATAACAAAAAACTGGGAGCCACTCTCATTTCCTACAATATAAACACCCGCCTCTTCTGATGCTGCCATAATCTTTAAATCAGGAATCTTCTGGATATCCTCAGCCTTCACGGTCGTATGCCGGGAATGAGGTACGTAAAATTCCGAATCAAATCCACGGAATAAACGTGATTTTTCATTGAGCAGATAGTGCTTGTACACACCTGACAACTTTTTATCCAATGTATATTTCGGTATACCATAATGATAGTAGAGTCCTGCCTGAGCCCCCCAGCAAATATGGAATGTAGAATGTACATGGGTCTTGGACCATTCCATCACTTCGCATAATTCATCCCAGTATTCTACCTCTTCAAACTCCATAAGTTCAACCGGTGCTCCGGTAATGATAAGACCGTCATACCATTTATGTTTTATTTCGGGAAATGTCTGATAAAAAGCGATCATATGCTCTTCTGAAATATTTTTTGCAGTATGCGATGCCATCTGAAGAAATTCCACTTCAATCTGTAACGGTGTATTCGAAAGACATCTTAAAATCTGTGTTTCCGTTTCAATCTTCGTAGGCATTAAATTCAAAAGAAGAATCTGCAGCGGACGAATATCCTGAGTCAAAGCCCGCCGTTCTGTCATCACGAAAATATGTTCATCTTCCAGAATTTTTCTGGCCGGCAAATCATTTTGTATTTTAATAGGCATAAACTCATTCTCCTGTTCTTTACTAAATATCTTTTATTCATTCTAAGTCATTTTCCTTTTTACGTCAAGAAATCGTATCTTACAATTTCCTTCCAACTTCCTTATGACTAAATATAGAAAAATTTTATAATGCCTATAAAATTGCAAAAACAAACGCCCTGACAAGTAAACTTGCAGGGCGTTATATTCACGATTTTGCACGGTTTGCAGATTATGCAAAGTATCTCTTTAACAGACCTTCAAATGCTTTTCCGTGACGAGCTTCGTCTCTAGCCATTTCATGAACTGTATCATGGATAGCGTCAAGGTTGAGTGCTTTTGCACGTTTTGCAAGGTCAAATTTACCTTCTGTAGCACCGTTTTCAGCATCTACTCTCATCTCAAGGTTTTTCTTTGTGCTGTCTGTTACAACTTCGCCTAATAATTCAGCAAATTTTGCAGCATGTTCTGCTTCTTCAAAAGCAGCTTTTTCCCAGTATAAACCGATTTCAGGATATCCTTCTCTATGAGCTACACGAGCCATTGCAAGGTACATACCAACTTCTGTACATTCACCTTCGAAGTTTGCTCTTAAATCAGCCATGATATCTTCTGGAGCACCCTGTGCTACACCAACAACATGTTCTGCTGCCCATGATCTTTCACCAACCTGCTCTTTAAATTTATCTGCTGGAGCTTTACATACTGGACATGCTTCCGGAGCTGCTTCGCCTTCATAAACATAACCACAAACTGTACATACAAACTTTTTCATAATAAATCTCTCCTTTATAATTTGCATTTTATTTTTTAAATCAGTAATTATTACTGATTTAATCATATATCATTTTTATATATTTGTCAATATATTTTTTATTTTTCTTTATTTTCTTTACATTGACTGCAAATACCAAAAAAATACAATTGATGTCCGTAAATTTCACCATCAAAATTTTTACGGGCCATCTGCTCGATTACACCTGAATCCACATCCATCAAATCATAGACCTGACCACACTTCTCACATATAAAATGATAATGGGCATCTGTCCTGGCATCAAAACGGTCACTGCTCTCACCGCAGGAAATCTTCGAAATCTCCCCTTGTTTTGCAAGGAGGGTCAAATTCCTGTATACTGTTCCCAAACTGATATTGGGATACACTTCACGTATGGCTGTATATACCATATCTGCTGTCGGATGATCCGTACGTCCGTACAGGTAATTTTTAATTGCCTCCCTCTGGCGGCTGTATTTTAAAGTAGCCATGCGTACCTCCTTTCAAAATATAATATTGATAATCATTCTCGTTACTTTTTTATAATATCAAAAAAAGTAGAAATGGTCAATAACATTTCTACTTTTTTCAATACTATTTTTAATTTCTATGCATATGTACGTGATATTCACTGTACTGATCCACATTTGTCAAAATTTCTCGTTCATCTGCCTGAGCAATCTGAGAATTTCGGTCTTTCATAAATGTTCTCTCTTTATTCAGCATAGCCGGTCCATTGACACAGCCGCCTTCACATGCCATACCTTCAATAAAGTCTTCTGTGAGACGTCCCACTTTAAGAAGGGTAAGGGCTTTTTTACAGTCAATTGCACCGTTGGCTCTGTATACTTTTACAGGAACATCCTCATTTCTTTCTTTATAAGTCTGAAGGACGGCAGCCGTAACACCACCGGATACAGAATAATTCTTTCCAAACTTACTTCCCTGCTGCAATTCTCCCGTAAAGTCTGCCGGATCAATATTCTTAGCTTCCATCATCGCGTACAGTTCTTCATAGGTCAACGCATAATCCGCACCGCCCATGGCAATCGAATCAATAACTTCGCTCTTCTTAGCGATACAAGGACCGATAAATACGCACAAAGCATCCGGATACATCGCTTTAATAAGACGTGCTGTCGCCTGCATTGGTGAAACCGTCGTGGACATTTTATCCGCAATCTGAGGAAAATGTTTTTTAATAATATTAACAAAGGCCGGACAACAGGATGTTGTCATCTTTTCGCCTGCTTTAACTTTTTCTTCCAATTCCAAAGCTTCACTCTTCGAAACAAAATCTGCTCCGAGAGAAACTTCGAACATATCCTCAAATCCAAGAGCTTTGATTGCTTCACGAATCATGCCTACAGATACATCATTGCCAAACTGTCCTTCAATAGCCGGGGCCACCATAGCATAGACTTTCACACCGTTACGCATAAGGCGAATAACATCGACAAGGAAGGTACGGTCGGAGATCGCTCCAAACGGACAGCTGACGATACACTGACCGCAGCTGATACATTTTTTATCATCAATTTCAACGATCATATCCTCGTCATAAGAAATAGCATCTACCGGGCAGGCACGCTTACAAGGACGCATCAGATCCGCAATCGCATTATACGGACAAGCTTCCATACATTTTCCACATTCTTTACATTTTTTCGGATCAATATGCGCACGTCCGCCCTCAAATGTAATCGCTCCGAAATTACATGCCGACAAACATTTTTTGGCCATACACATCTGGCAGTTGTTCGTCACATTAAAACGGTTGATCGGGCAGCCTTCACATGCCGCCGGAAGTACCTGAACAATATTTTTAATGTTGCCGCCCGGAATCGGTGTATGACCTTCTGCCAACCGCACACGCTGACGAATGATCTCTCTCTCTTTATACACACAGCACCGATACTGGGGCAGATTTCCAGGTATAATATTATAAGGAATCTGATCGGCATTCTCTTTAAGCTTTCCATCGTAAGCCATGCGGGCAACTTCCCGGTATACTTCAAATTTAATTTTATTAATATCTGTCATAAATTCTTT
>JAEDDO010000113.1 GCA_016298055.1 Frisingicoccus sp. | reverse complement strand
AAGAATTAGTATTAGAAAGGAGCAATGAATTATGTTTGAAACGGAAGTGCCATATGACAAAAGAAAAATGCGGATCAGTTTAGCAGACGAAAATTTTGCCGGCATGCTTGTTGGTAGACAGGGCGACTATGTCAGTGAGAAAAGCGAAAGGGAAATTGTAGAGGAATCTCTGGACCATGTCATTGGTTCACAGAACTTAGAGGAACTTGCAAAAGGGAAGAAGGACATTGTCATTATTAGCTCTGATCACACTCGTCCTGTTCCGTCTAAAATCATTACACCGATCCTTCTTCGCAGAATCCGAAGTGTATCGCCGGATGCAAGAATCCGGATTCTGGTTGCAACTGGATTCCATCGTCCGAGCACAAAGGAAGAACTGATCAGCAAATACGGCGAAGAAATCGTTGAAAATGAAGAAATCGTCATGCACATTTCAACAGATGACAGCGCCATGAAAAAAATAGGAACCCTGCCAAGTGGCGGTGAATGCATCATCAATCGGATTGCAGCTGAGGCTGATCTTTTGATTGCCGAAGGATTTATTGAAGCGCACTTTTTTGCGGGATTTTCAGGTGGAAGAAAGTCTGTCCTTCCCGGTATTGCTTCTTATAAAACGATCATGGCAAACCACAGCGGAGAATTTATTAATGATAAGTGTTCCCGTACCGGAAACCTGATGCATAACCTGATTCATGAGGATATGGTTTATGCCGCAAGGAAAGCAGGACTTGCCTTTATCATCAACGTGGTTTTAAACGGAAATCATAAGATCATCGGCTCCTTTGCGGGTGATATGGAGAAAGCGCACGAGAAGGGGTGCAATTTTGTGCGCTCTCTGGCGAGCGTGAAAAAGGTGGACTGTGACATTGCCATTTCCACAAATGGCGGATATCCTCTGGATCAGAACATTTATCAGGCAGTCAAGGGAATGACTGCCGCAGAGGCAACGCTTCCCGAAGGTGGCGTTATCATTATGGTCGCAGGTTGCCGTGACGGCCATGGGGGACAGGGATTCTATGATAATGTTGCAAATGTAAAGGATCCAAAGGAATTCCTGGAACAGGCTATTCATACCCCCAGACTTGAGACGGTTCCGGAACAGTGGACTAGCCAGATTCTTGCCCGGATCCTGGTGCATCATAAAGTGATTTTGGTGTCAGATCTTGTAGACCCCAAGCTAGTTTCCGGATTGCATATGGAACTGGCATCCACCATTGATGAGGCACTGGAAAAGGCCTTTGCACTCAAGGGTAGGAATGCAAAGGTTGTGGTTATTCCTGATGGCCTGGGTGTCGTTGTAGAAGGATAATTGCAGAAGATAGAGAAAGGATAATCAAGATGTTACATAATATCATGGCAGAGTTTCTGGGAACGGCCCTGATGATTTTATTTGGCGTGGGCGTTCACTGCGATGAAGTACTGAATAAGACAAAGTACCGGGGAAGCGGACATTTATTTGCAATTACTACTTGGGGATTTGGCATTACCGTTGTTCTTTTCATTTTTGGAGGTGTTTGCCTCAATCCTGCAATGGCATTGGCTCAGGCAATTCTGGGTATGATCTCCTGGAAATGCTTTATTCCCTATTGTGTTGCAGAATTTCTCGGGGCACTTTGTGGAGCTTGCATTGTCTATGTTATGTATGCGGATCATTTTAAAGCAAGTGAGGGCGTGGTAGATCCAGTTGCAATCCGAAATATCTTTTCCACGAACCCCAATATCCGAAATCTTCCCAGGAATTTCTTTGTGGAGGCGTTTGCGACATTTGTGTTTTTGTCTTCCGTTCTGGGGATCGCCCATACTTCGGAAGAAATTCTTCCCATTGGCGTAGGTATCTTGGTATGGGCAGTAGGCATGGGACTTGGAGGCCCAACTGGATTTGCCATGAACCAAGCCCGTGACTTGGGTCCGCGCCTGGCATATACGTTGCTACCCATTCAGAATAAAACGGATAACGACTGGCAGTATGGATTGCTTGTTCCCGGCATTGCACCTTTCGTCGGCGCGGTATGCGCGGCATTATTTGCAAAAGGATTTTTGGGAATGTGATTTATGATATTAGGCTCAACTCTTGATATGGGGGTTGGGCCTTTTCTTTTCTTCCACACGGTTAACTTGGTAGTACAGAGTCTACCATTAGAATATTATACCACAAAGATCAATTCTCTGCCCGTGATACTGGAAATAATTTCATTATTCAAAGAACAGATGGTATCGCACAAACGGTCAACCACGTTTTCTAATGTAGAAAATAGTTGCGGAATCCACGCTTGCGAATCTCTTTCCAAATCTGCTCAATCGGATTCATTTCCGGTGTATAGGGCGGGATGTGAAACAAAACAATATTTTCAGGCAGCTCCAGTCCAGTGGATTTGTGCCATGCCGCACCGTCACAGCAAAGCAGACCCGGTCAGTGGCTCTACCGCTCCGTAGGCATAACGATACTCTCGGATATGATGGCAGGGCACACTGGGACGGATACCTTTCTCGCACCAGCAGTATTTTGGCTTGTTGATACGTCCAAATCCAGCTTCATCCTGGAACATCAGACGATTTTTCTTACTGCTGTGGATAACTTCCAATTCTTTTATTTTGGTGTTATTTTTTTGAGGCCGCGATTTCTTCTTCGCTGGCCTTCTGGGGATGCTTGCTGCGAGGCATGACCTTCCGCCATCCATGACGATGTAGGACAAAGTAGATCTGACCATTGCTGACAGGATGATCTACTGCAGCCTGGTATGCCTTGGCGATCTCACTGATCTCCACCAGCTCACCTTTTTCTGCACGTTCCTTAAACGGTGCCAAAATGGCTGCTTCTTCGGATACACTCATATTGCGGCGATTGCCACCGTAGTGATTGCCGGCAATTGCTTCGATTCCTTTATCCCTATACTTTGCCACAAGGCGAGTCACAGAACTTGCATGGAAGCCTGTTGCTGCGGATACCTCCCTGGCATCTGCTCCTTTTGCACGGAGTTCCAATGCTTTCAATCTGGCCTCGACTCGCTTATCCTGGTTATCCTAACGAGCCTGTTCAATTTCCTTGATTTGTTCTTCACTAAATTTGTATCTGGAAGCCATATTCATCACGCAGATACAGTATATCATATCATTGCAAGAAATTATACCGTTTTATTAAGAATTAGTATTAATCGAACATTGCCGGTTTTTCTTAGTTGTCGGATACCTGCTTTGACAGTTCTTTGATAATGGTCTTCCTAATTTGCTGGTTGATCTCTTTTCCGATGCACAGCGCTGCGACAAAGAGGCAGATGCCGCCTGCGGTCTGCAAACCTACACCGATGGCAGAGAGGATCAGGTTCTTCTTCATGTTATTCATGTTTCTATCAGTCCTTTTCGTCCGGGTGGATGTGTTACTACATTTGTTTATAAGTGATATACCCCATTTGCTCGAAATATTCGAGGCTGAAGTAGAAGCGGAATTAACGGAAGCGGATATTGTGGATTTCAAAAAGAAAATAAACACTGTATTCGATGCTACAATATGTAGGAGATTGATGGCAGTGGGATTGTTATATCAGCTGCACCCCATGAGCTTTGGTTTCAGCATGGATAATTTCTTTGTAACCAGTAGAACAGGGAAGTATTTTTGCGGACTTATTCAACGTTGCATTGAGAAAAAAAGTTGACAATCCGATAATACCTCGATACTATGGATTTATAGTTGCGCATATAGGTTTTTTATTTCCTATGATTATAAGCAGCTGCACAGGCTGCTATCAAAACTGGGGAGGCATAAGCTGTACTTCGAATTTTCTATCGGTTTTGAGGAAGCTAAGAAGTATCGCCAAGCCAACGGACAGATCCTCCGCCGCAATCAGTGGCAAGATCTGACCTGCCAGGTTTATATCTGAATCACAATGCGCCTACCGTCACAAAACGGTAGGCGCATTTTTTGTCTGCGGAAATCCAAGCCGAGAGATTTTGGGATTTCAATCCGATAGATTTTTGAGTGTAGGAAACAAAGACAAGGCAGAGTTTTCTGTACTCATTTCTGTTATCATTTTTGTTCTCACCTGATAACAGAAATACGATCCTCAAGCAACACCTGGATACTATGTCTTTGCACCGACATTTATACCGACATTAATCCGACAGTTATTCCGCCAACTGGCGGTAATGTGACAGGATGATGGCGGGATAAAGTGGCAAAGGATATCTGTCGGCAATTTACAGTATCATTTACAGCTTCATTTACAGCTCCATTTACAGCTTCATTTATAGCTTCATTTATAGCTTCGTTAAAGCTTCACTTCTAGCTTCGTTTCTACCCTCATTTCTACCCTCATGTGCAGTTTCGGTTACAAGGCCATTTGCAGGGCCAGATGAACCTGTATAATTACTGACTATACAAATTTCAAATCCCACCAGCCAGTAGCGGCAGATGGGTCATTGTCTGTTTTGAGAATACCGGGTCGATGATCCTAATCACTATCCAAATTATGATTATAATCATGATTAGGATAATTGTTAGGATTGAATCTTAAGAAGTGTGGGGATCCACTTGCTGATAATTTATATAATAATTATCAGCAAAATTATTAGAATGATTATTAGCTTACAGCAAGGACGAAGTGCGTTTAAAAACTGTAAACACCAATTTATCCATGCACTTTCAAAAGCCAACAACCCAAAACACACCGGCCCATCCGCTTACCGCATCCACAGGAAATCCATAAACCCGGGAACCTGCTTCTCCCAGTCCGCTTCGTTATGGCCTCCGCCCTCCTGGCAGTAGGCCCAGGCCGTGCCACCGCTTTTCTGAACCTGCCGGGCAATGGCGTGATTCCACCGGTAGGATGCGCTGCGGGGGTCCTCGCGCATGGGATCATGCTCCCCCCAGGCCTCCCGGGAGCCCCAGGACAGATAGACCCGCGTATCCGGGTCGATGGGGGTTCCATACACATCCGCCAGCACCCCATCCGGGCAAAAGCCGATGGCGCTGGACACGCAGGCCGCCTTGGAAAACCATCGGTTGTAGTGGAAGACCGCCCGGATTGCCATCAGCCCGCCCATGCTGGAGCCGGCAATGGCAGTGCATTCCCGGAAGGGCCAGGTCCGGTATTCCCGGTCGATCAGGGGCTTGACCTCGTTCAGAATCCATTCCAACGTCTCGTTTCCCTTGACCGCCAGGGGGCCAAAGAATTCTTCCGAGGCGGCATAGGGGAGGTATTCCTCCAGCCGCTGATTGCCGGTGTGGCTGCACTCCAGCCCCACCACAATCATATCCTTGCTCCACTGATCCAGAAAGGTTTTCAGCCCCCAGCACTTTCCGTAGGTGGCATCGCTGTCGTAAAAGAGATTGTGTCCGTCAAAAAAGTAAGTTACCGGATACCGCTCATCCGTCCTGCCGTAATTCTCAGGCAGATAGATGTGCAGCGGCCGGTTCTCCCCCTCGGGGCCGTATCCAAAATCCCGTTTGATAATCATGATCTGTCTCCTGTTTTTCCGAATGTGCTTATCGGCTTTACTCAGCTGCCCGGTAAATTGTTGTTTGGCGCGCAGCGCTCATGGCTTCCCCTTTGGGGAAGCTGGCACCCCAATCG
>JAEDDO010000112.1 GCA_016298055.1 Frisingicoccus sp. | reverse complement strand
ACAGGTATTCCGTTGACTTCAACAGCGTCATTGATCGCAATAACAAGACAAGGTCTGCCATCAATAATTTTCGTTTCTACAAGGTCGGAACGTCCCGGATTGACTTGAATAGTGACATCCGGAGTTTTTACTTCAAATTTTCGGGTGTTAGCGATATTTGAAGCCATCATTGGTGCCTGGGATACCGCTGTCTCTTCATAGTTTTTTTCAAAATTTTCTAATTTTTCTGTTTCAACACCGCTGTTGGCCAGAAGATTTTTGATATCTGTTTTATCAAAAAGGACCGGATCCGGTTCTTCTTTTTTTTCTTCTATAATATCATAAAGACTGTCATGAATATTTTTCACCGCATCAAAGCTGCAGTCTGTTCCAAGTGTATCTTCGATCAAAGTATGAAAAATTTCCTTTTGATTTTTAGCCGTCATCGGAAGGCCACAGCCGAGAACTTCATCCACAAATCCGGAACGAAGATCTTCCGGATTTTTTGTGTAATAAAGGATATTGTGAATATCCGTGCTCCGGTCATTAAATGCAGGAAAGAGAAATCCGATTTCAGGCATCTCGACGATCCAGTCACGGATCCGGTCATGAAATTCATTCAGTTCGGCCTGATAGGACAGCCCCGGTTTTGAAAGTTTTACGGGACAAATGGAACACAGGATGTGTTCGTATACTTCATCGGAAGCATCCTCCATCTCGAGACCATCTTTTGTTTTTCCCGGTACATCATAGGCTGAGTGAATGAGAAGAATGAGATAATTTTCACCATAATCATAGGATGCGATGACTTTATCATAAAATTCATTTAAAAGATTCGGATCACTTAACTGGCTTTCTTTTAAGGACATTAAAAAAGCCTGAGTTCCGCCATAATCTTCGCTTTCTGCCGGAAATTCCATATTGACCAGATTTTTTCCGAGAGTTCCGGAGAGGGTTTTTCGGAAAATATCAAAGTATTTAAACATTTCTTCTTCCGGTAAAGTAAGAAAGCGTTCCTGGATTTGCGTCTTTTTTTCTTTCTCACCGTCTACATAACAGCCGCAGATGCGTGTGATCGCACAATGCGAAGGTGTAAATTGTTTTTTGATTTCACTGATTTCTTTTTTATTCATATATGTAGTAACCGCCTTTATATTTTTATCATTGTGATTGTGTCACAAATATTTATTATACTGTATTTTTTTCAAGGTGACAATGTAAAAAACTATTGAGAAATATTAAGTTGATGTTATAATAAGATATTAGGTCATTAACGTAAGAAAGGATTGAAGAAAATGCTTCAGGTAAAGAATCTGTCCTATGAGGTTATTGAGAATGGACAGAAATTAAGAATTATAGATGATATCAGCTTTGATGTGGCTGATGGGGAGATGCTTGTGATTACCGGACCGAATGGAGGAGGCAAATCAACGATGGCTTCGCTTTTGATGGGGATTAAACCTCAGACTTCCGGTCAGATCATATTGGATGGGGAAGATATTACAGATTTTGATATCGATCATCGTGCCAAAGCCGGACTTGGTTTTGCTTTTCAGCAGCCGCCGCGTTTCAAAGGAATGACAGTAAAGCATCTGCTTCAGCTTTCTTCCGGCGGAGAGCTGTCTGAAGATGAGAGCTGCAAGCTTTTAAGCAATGTGGGACTTTGTGCTATGGAATATCTGGATCGTCAGGTGGATTCTACTTTATCCGGCGGCGAGATGAAACGAATTGAAATTGCAACAGCATTTTCAAAACCACATAAATTATGCATTTTTGATGAACCGGAAGCCGGTATTGATCTCTGGAGTTTCTCCATGCTTGTTCAGCAGTTTGAAGCAATTCATAAAGAGAAAAAAGAAAGTATTGTCATTATTTCCCATCAGGAACGTATTATTCAGATGGCCGATCGAATTATGATCATTCGTGATGGTAAGGTTGAAAAAATCGGTACAAAAGAAGAAGTTATGCCGGCCCTTCTTGAAGGTGAGGGCGAAGCTGGCTGCAAATATATGAAAAATTAACAGGAGGTTTTTGAAATGCAAATTGATAAGCTTACACAGGGTGTGCTCAAAGTCATTGACAATGGCACATTTAAACAGGAAGGTGCTTACAATCTCCGTTATAATGGACAGCCGCTTTGCCATGGAGACAGTGAGCATGTAAAAATAAAAAGTAAAACAGATAAAAACGGAATCGATGTTTATATTGACGGAGATACAAAGGGTGAACAGGTACATATTCCGGTCGTTGTGACAGCATCCGGTATGACCGATGTGGTGTACAATGATTTTTATATTGCAGATGGTGCAGAGGTAGTTATTGTTGCCGGCTGTGGTATTCATAATGCTGGCTGTGACAGTACACGTCACGACGGTATTCACAGTTTCCATGTGGGTAAAGGTGCAAATGTGCGTTATGAAGAAAAGCACTACGGAGAAGGTGAAGGAACTGGGGAGCGTATTTTAAACCCTGTGACAAAGATCTATATCGGTGAAGATTCTGTTTTTACATTGGACACAGCTCAGATTAAGGGAGTAGACTCTAGTGTGCGTGAGACAGACATCATTATGGAAGCCGGAGCAAAGCTTTATGTGACCGAGCGTCTCATGACTCATGATCACCAGAATGCTGTATCCAACATGGAGATTCAGATGAACGGTGAGGGAAGCTCGGCTAAAATCGCTTCCCGATCTGTAGCGAAAGGAACATCTTCTCAGACTTTCCATCCGAAGGCTATCGGCAATGCAGCCTGTCATGCCCATGTACAGTGTGATTCTATCATTATGGACCATGCGGAAGTCTGTTCAATTCCTGAGATCAATGCACGCCATATTGACGCTTCCATTATTCATGAAGCAGCGATCGGAAGAATTAATAATGACCAGCTGATCAAACTCAGAACTTTAGGAATGACAGAGGAAGAAGCAGAAGCAGTCATTGTCGATGCATTTTTAGATTAAGGTATCGGATTAAAAAAGCACGATTGTATGAGTTGTAAAATCTGCAATCGTGCTTTTTATAATGTCATTGAATCTTTTTACGTATGTTTTGCATCTTTAAGTCAACCCCTGCGATGATATCAGCGCATTCTTTAAGTTCTGCTGCAATTTCTTCCGAGTTTTTCAGGTCTTGCTTATAACGCAGTTTATGATCGAGGCTGGCCCAGAAATCCATGGCGATGGTGCGGAATTGAACTTCAACTTTCATATTCTTCTTGCGGCTTGCAAGGAAGATCGGAATCTCAATAATAAGATGAAGACTCCGGTAACCGTTCGGCTTTGGATTCTTTATATAATCTTTGCGGGCAATGACAGTCACATCATCCTGACTGGTCAACAGGTCAGCGACATTATAGATATCATCCGGGAATGGACAGATGACGCGTATACCGGCGATATCTGTCAGACCGTTTTCTAATGATTCGACACAGATCGGGAGATTGCGCCGTGAAAGCTTCTCCAGAATACTTGCCGGAGTTTTGATACGTGTCTCGATGTTTTCGATTGGGTTTCTCTGATACATATGAGAAAATTCATTATTCAATACATGGAGCTTCGTGTTGACTTCCATGATCGCGCATTCGTACTGCATCATAAGCTCTTTGAACTGAGGAACATTCGCCAGAATGACTTCCGGGTGTTCGGAACTTTTTATATCTTCAAATAAAAAAGGCATTGAATTATCATTTTCTGTTCTTTCCATGATACTTTCTCCTGTGATTGTTTTGAGGCATTTTTCCTCCACAATCAGATTATCAGTTTATGGCAAAAAGTTCAATAAAAAGATAAATATTCATAAAATTTTAATAATTTTCCACAAAAACTATGGTAAAATAGCGAGAGAAAGGGGAAGAAAAATCATATGCAGGAAATATCAGCAGTTCATGAAATTACGCCCGTTTATGATAAAAGTTCAAAAATATTAATATTAGGAAGTTTTCCTTCGGTGAAATCCAGGGAGATGGGATTTTTTTACGGGCATCCCCAAAACCGTTTCTGGAAAGTCCTGGCGGCACTTTTGGATGTATCGGTACCTGTAACGATTGAAGAAAAAAGAACGATGCTTCTTGAGCATCATATCGCTGTGTGGGATGTCATTGCCTCCTGTACGATTACCGGATCCAGTGACAGCAGTATTAAAGATGTGGTCCCAAATGATCTTGGAAGGGTTCTGAAAGAGGCACCTATTGAAAAAATTTATGCTAATGGAGCAACCGCATGGAAACTGTATAATAAATATACAAAAAAGATGACAGGAATGGAGGCGGTGAAACTGCCATCCACAAGTCCTGCCAATGCGGCTTTTCGTCTGGAGAGGCTCATTGAAGAATGGAAAATAATTATAGACGGTTAATGTATAAAAGAAAAAGAGGATTGTCCTGGAATTACAGTGACGATCCTCTTTTAAAATATTTTAGAATAATTTTTCGAAACGTTCCATAGCTTCCTTTGTACTTTCATGTGTTCCGAAGGAAGTAAGACGGAAGAAGTTCTGGCCGTTCTTACCAAATCCGGCACCCGGGGTTCCGACAACCTGAGCGTTATTCAGGAGATAGTCGAAGAATTCCCAGGAATCCATGCCCTGTGGACACTCAAACCAGATATATGGGGAGTTTTCTCCGCCGAAATAGCGGATACCTTTTTTTGCAAGAGTTTCTGAGATCACTTTTGCATTTTCCTGATAGTAGGCAATATTTTCTTTACACTGAGCCATACCTTCTTTGGTGAATACAGCAGCAGCCCCTTTTTGTACGATATAAGAAGTACCATTGAACTTGGTAGACTGACGGCGGTTCCACATAGCATTTACAGACATCTCTTCACCGTTGGAAGCCTTAAACACCAGTTCCTTCGGAACAATAGTGTAGCCGCAGCGTGTTCCTGTAAATCCGGCTGTTTTGGAGAGTGAGCAGAATTCAATAGCACATTTTTTAGCACCTTCAATCGCATAAATACTGCGAGGAAGTTCCGGGTCTGTGATAAATGCTTCATAAGCAGAGTCAAATAAGATGACGGCTTCGTTCTCAAGCGCATAATCAACCCATTCTTTTAACTGTTCTTTATTATAAGTAGCACCTGTCGGATTGTTTGGAGAACAGATATAGATAATATCTGCATGAACATTCTTATCCGGCAGAGGCAGGAAATTATTATCTGCATTGGCATCAATATAGGTGATCTGGCGACCTGTCATAATATTGGAATCCACATATACCGGGTAGACAGGATCCGGAATCAATACGACATTATCTGTTGCAAATACGTCACCGATATTTCCTGTATCACTCTTGGCTCCGTCGGAGATGAAAACATCATCAGCGTGGATGGAAACGCCGTTTTCAGCATAGTAATCGACAACGGCATTGCGGAGAAATTCATAACCCTGTTCAGGGCCATACCCTTTAAAAGTTTCTGTGGAAGTCATGGCATCCACACCTTCATGAAGTGCATCCACAGCCAGCGGTTCCAGTGGAAGCGTGACGTCGCCGATTCCGAGACGGATCACTTTTTTGTCCGGATTTGCCTTTGTGTATTCGGCAACGCGATGAGCGATTTCAACGAAAAGATAGCTTTCTTTCAGGTTCTGATAGTTTTCATTTAATTTTGGCATTGTGTCATTCCTTTCTAGTAAGTGGTTGATGTACATTTTCACACTTTATTGTAGCAAAGAACTTTTTT
>JAEDDO010000111.1 GCA_016298055.1 Frisingicoccus sp. | reverse complement strand
ATTGATATTTTTCTGGAATTTGGACGTGCGATCAATATTTTGATGACAAAATGTCTCATATCTGTAGGTGAAATCAAACTTCCAATCTGTGTTGGAATTACGTTTCACTGGGCAGTGGCTCTTTTACTGGCCTATGTATTTGGCGGTATCCTTCATTTGGGGCTTCAGGGCGTGTGGGTTGCCATGGCCATTGACGAATGCTCAAGAGGACTGATCTATTTCTTTAGATTCCGGTCAAATAAATGGAAAAGACGTAAGCAGCAGTAAAAAATATTCCCTCATACCCGACTTTTCATGGAGAGGTATGAGGGAATATTTTTGAATTATTTATTTTCTGTTTGCACGCATACGCATCTTTGTATCAAGAATTTTCTTACGCATACGAATGCTCTTTGGTGTAACTTCTACAAGCTCATCATTTTCAATGAAATCAAGTGCTTCTTCGAGGCTTAATATTCTCGGAGGTGTGAGTTTAAGTGCATCGTCGGAACCGGAAGCACGTGTGTTGGTGAGATGTTTTGCTTTACATACATTAAGCTCAATGTCATCACCCTTAGGGTTCTGGCCGACGATCATGCCGCCGTAAACTTTTTCACCAGGTCCGACAAAAAGTGTACCACGGTCCTGTGCGTTGAACAGACCGTAGGCCAAGGTTTCACCGGATTCAAAGGCAATGAGGGAACCTGTCTGGCGGTAAGCAATATCGCCCTTGTAAGGTCCATATCCGTTGAAGAGTGTATTCAGAATACCATTACCCTTTGTATCGGTTAAGAATTCACCACGGTATCCGATAAGACCACGGGATGGAATGTTGAATTCCAGACGGGAATAGCCGCCGCTTGCTTTGGACATACCGGTGAGCTCACCTTTTCTGAGGCTGAGTTTTTCAATGACAATACCTGTAAATTCATCCGGTACATCAATGACAGCGATTTCCATTGGCTCGAGGAGTTTTCCGTTTTCATCTTTTTTATAAATAACTTCTGCCTTGCTGACAGCAAATTCGTAGCCTTCACGGCGCATATTTTCAATTAAAACAGAGAGGTGAAGCTCACCGCGGCCGGAAACTTTGAAGCAGTCTGTGTTCTCGGTTTCTTCAACGCGAAGGCTGACATCTGTATTCAATTCTTTGAAGAGACGGTCACGAAGGTGACGGGAAGTAATGTATTTACCTTCCTGTCCGGCAAGAGGGCTGTCGTTAACGATGAAGTTCATGGAGATGGTAGGCTCGGAGATCTTCTGGAATGGAATTGGTTCCGGAGCATCCGGAGAGCATACCGTATCACCGATATGGATATCTGCAATACCGGAGATGGCTACGATGGAGCCGACAGTGGCCTTGTTTACTTCAACTTTATTTAAACCATCAAATTCATAAAGTTTACTGATCTTGACTTTTTTGTTCTTCTCAGGATCGTGAGCATTGACAATGACTACATCCTGATTGACCTGAATCGTTCCGTTGCTGACTTTGCCGACACCGATACGGCCGACATATTCATTATAGTCAATGGTGCTGATCAGAGCCTGAGTCGGAGCATCCGGATCACCTTCCGGTGCCGGGATGTGTTCAATGATCGTTTCAAAGAGAGGCTGCATATCCTGGCCTTCTTCGTCAAGTTCGAGCATGGCGATACCGGATTTTGCGGAAGCATAGACGAAAGGACAGTCAAGCTGTTCATCGGAAGCGTCCAGATCAATGAGAAGTTCAAGTACTTCATCAATAACTTCATCTGCCCGGGCTTCCGGACGGTCGATCTTGTTGATGCAGACGATAATAGCAAGATTCAGTTCAAGAGCTTTCTTTAAAACAAATTTTGTCTGAGGCATTGGTCCTTCAAAGGCATCAACAACAAGGACAACACCGTCAACCATCTTGAGGACACGTTCAACTTCACCTCCGAAGTCCGCATGTCCAGGTGTATCAATAATGTTAATTTTTGTGTTCTTATAAAATACGGCTGTATTTTTAGATAAAATGGTAATACCGCGTTCACGTTCAATATCATTGGAGTCCATGACACGTTCCTGAACTACCTGATTGCTGCGGAATACACCGCTCTGTTTCAGTAATTCATCCACAAGGGTTGTTTTTCCATGGTCAACATGGGCAATAATAGCAATATTTCGGATATCTTCACGTTTGATTTTCATATTTCGTTCCTTCCAATCCATTCATGTACTACTGATAACTTTATATTTATAACTTTTACATTCTATCATAATCCTGCATTTTTTCAAGAAAATTTATCAAGGTTTTTTGTAAGACTGTGTAAAAATACAACGAATTTCCCGAATTAGGGCATTTTCTGTCGATGAATGATAATTTATTTCGTTATGAATTCATGCTAAAGTCATTTAAGAATTCGGTTCTAAAAAACAAAGGGATCGAATAAGTATATTTAACGAGATGAAAACTTGTATATACCAGAAAGGGGAACAAAAAAATGGCAGACAAGGTGCTGGATAATAATCAGGTAACAATTGTGGGGGTTGTGGATTCAGAATTCGTGTACAGTCATGAGGTATTCGGAGAAGGATTTTATGTGGTTGATGTTGTTGTACAGAGACTGAGCAACATGGTAGACCGGATTCCTTTGATGATCTCAGAAAGGCTTATTGATGTGACACAGAATTACATAGGACGTACACTGGAAGCTCATGGACAGTTCCGTTCCTATAATAAGCACGAGGAAGGACGCAATCGCCTGGTACTTTCCGTATTTGTCCGGGAAGTGGAAGTTCTCGATGAAGAACCGGAGAATGTGAAGCCAAACAGTATTTTTCTGGATGGCTATATATGCAAACAGCCGGTGTACCGCATGACACCTTTAGGCAGAGAAATTGCGGATCTTCTTCTTGCGGTAAATCGCCCTTACGGAAAGTCGGATTACCTGCCATGTATATGCTGGGGAAGGAATGCACGTTTTGCGGGTAAATTTGAAGTGGGCACACATATTCATCTCTGGGGAAGAATTCAGAGCCGTACTTATCAGAAAAGACTGGAGGGTGACCAGGTCGAACGCCGGACCGCCTATGAAATTTCTGTGAGCAAAATTGAATGTATTGAGTAAAAAATGTTGACGTTCCCTCAGAAATGTGTTATTAACATACAATGAGGTGAATGTTGTGGAAAAAAGTTTAGTAAAAATATACTGTGGCGAAGGTAAAGGTAAATCGACAGCTTCCCTTGGCCGGGCGATCGTATGTGCCAGTGAAGGCAAGGATGTATTTATGATACAGTTTTTAAAGGGTCGTCATACAGGTACTTTGGATTTTCTGAAACGGCTGGAGCCGGAAGTTAAGGTTTTCAGATTTGAGAAGATGAATCACTATTACGATGAACTTTCAGAGGCGGAGCAGCAGGAAGAAAATATTAATATTTTAAATGGTATGAACTTTGCAAGAAAAGTTCTCACGATCGGTGAGTGTGATGTTTTAATCCTTGATGAGGTGCTGGGCCTTGTTGATCTTGGCATTATCCACGTATCCGATATTATTCATCTGATCCGGACAAAGCCGGAGGAGATGGAATTGATTCTGACCGGAAGAAATCTGCCGCAGGAGCTGGTTGAGGAAGCCGATTATATTTCTCAGATCAATATCGTAAAAAATAATGAAACTGAAGTTTAAAACATCGGTGAATGGTTGACATTAAAAGGCAGAAATGCTACTATCAAATGTAGGAATGAGCTGCTTTGAGATAACCGATTCGGATGTAAATACATGGATGAGCCGGCTTTTGCCGGCTCATTTTTACGCAGATGAACGAAAGATCGGGCAGCAATTCATCATAAAATGAGGAGGTTCATTATGGCTATTTTTACAGGAGCTGGCGTAGCGATCGTAACCCCCATGCATCAGGACGGAAAAGTTAATTATGATAAATTGGGCGAATTAATTGAATTTCAGATTGCAAATCATACGGACAGTATTATTATTACAGGAACAACAGGAGAGGCATCCACGTTATCCGAAGAAGAACATGTGGAATGTATCCGTTTTGCAGTAGACAAAGTGGCAAAACGTCTTCCTGTTATTGCAGGAACAGGTTCAAATTGCACCGAGACAGCCATCTATCTGACACATGAGGCTGAGAAAGCCGGAGCAGACGGTGCACTTGTAGTTACGCCATATTATAACAAAGCAACTCAGAAAGGTCTTGTACAGCATTTTTCCAAAATTGCGGCAAGCACAAGTCTTCCGATCATTCTTTACAGCGTTCAGAGCCGTACAGGGGTGAATATCCTGCCGGAGACAGTGGCAGAGATTCGTCGTACATGTGAGAATGTTGTTGCGATCAAGGAAGCAAGCGGCAATATATCTCAGGTTGCAGATATTATGCAGATGACACAGGGAGATATTGATATTTATTCCGGTAATGATGATCAGATCGTACCGATTCTTTCTCTGGGTGGAAAAGGTGTTATTTCCGTTTTATCGAATGTGTGTCCGAAAGAGACGCACGATATTGTTGCACGATTTATGGATGGGGATGTTGCAGGAAGCCGGGATCTTCAGTTGAGAGCCCTTCCGCTTGTTCATGCACTCTTCTGTGAAGTGAATCCGATTCCGGTAAAGACAGCATTGAACCTGATGGGAATGGAAGTTGGACCACTGAGACTCCCGATGACACCGATGGAAGAAGCGAATAAAGCGCGTCTTATTCAGGCGATGAAAGATTTTGGAGTTGCAGTTAAATAGCATTCAGAAGAAAGAGCTGTGTTAGATTTTTGACAATCTGACACAGCTTTTTGAAGGTTAAAATCGAATATGGAATAAGGAAGGGATAGGAAAATGACAAAATTTATTATGCATGGATGTAATGGGGCGATGGGACAGGTAATTACCCGTCTGGCAAAAGATACACCGGATGTGGAGATTGTTGCCGGTATTGACGTGAATGACAGTATTTCCAACGATTATCCGGTATTTAAAAGTCTTGAGGAATGTAATGTGGAAGCAGATGTCATCGTTGATTTTTCTATTGCAAAGATCACAGATCATCTGGTGGATTATGTGGCTGAACATAAGATTCCTCTTGTTCTGTGTACAACAGGTTTGTCCGAAGAACAGCTTGTAAAGGTGAATGAGGCAAGTAAAAAAGTGGCTATTCTTCGTTCAGCCAATATGTCTCTCGGTGTCAATACGGTTTTTCGCCTGGCAGCTCTCGGTGCTCAGGTTCTGGCAAATGAAGGATACGATATCGAAATTGTGGAGAAACATCATAATCTTAAACTGGATGCACCTTCAGGAACAGCTCTGGCCATTGCAGATGCAATGAATGCGGTACTTAATAATGAATATTCTTATAAGCTTGACCGGAGTCAGGAGAGAGCACGAAGAGGTAAGAAAGAAATCGGTATCCAGGCAGTCCGCGGAGGAAATATCGTGGGCGAGCATGAAGTATTTTTCTGCGGACCGGACGAAGTGATCGAGATCAAGCATACAGCTTACTCAAAGGGAATTTTCGGCAAAGGTGCCATCGCTGCTGCCGCATTTCTTAAAGGTAAGGAACCGGGAATGTATTCTATGAGTGATGTTATTGCTCAGTAAATAATTGTGGGGGGAATAATATGGAACAGATAACTATGAAAGGTAAGTACGAAACATTACAGAACAAGTATCTTGAAGTTTTATCGAAGATGTATCCTTCGATTGC
>JAEDDO010000110.1 GCA_016298055.1 Frisingicoccus sp. | reverse complement strand
ATTTTTCAGCAGCTTTATAATATTGCCGACAGTGTGATTGCGGGAAAATTTGCAGGAGAGAATGCACTGGCAGCGGTAGGAGCTTCTTACCCTATAACGATGATTTTCATGGCGATTGCCGTGGGAAGTAATATCGGATGTGCAGTCGTCATATCCCAGTTTTTCGGAGCAAAAGAATACGGAAAGATGAAGACAGCTATTTTTACGACAATGCTGTCCTCTTTTGTGCTGTCTGTTCTGTTGATGATCTTCGGACTGCTTGGTACAGAAACATTGATGAAAATGATACATACACCGTCAGATATATTTGAGGACGGTGCACTCTATCTGAGAATCTATGTTGCCGGTTTTCTTTTTTTATTTTTATATAATGTGGCAACAGGAATATTTACATCTCTCGGAGATTCAAAAACACCGCTTTATTTCCTGATAGGATCTTCTCTCGGAAATATTCTTTTGGATACGATTTTCGTGGCCGTCTTAAAATGGGGAGTCGCAGGTGTGGCATGGGCCACATTTATTGCACAGGGTGTGGCATGTATTTTAGCATTGATCACGTTGATGGGACGTATAAAAGGGATTGAAACATCACAGCCATGTCAGATTTTTTCGTGGCAGATGCTTAAGAAGATCAGCGGAATTGCCATACCGAGCATTCTTCAGCAGAGTTTTGTATCCGTTGGAAATATATTTATACAGAGTCTTGTCAATTCTTTCGGATCTTCTGTTATTGCCGGTTATTCGGCGGCTATTAAACTGAATACGTTTACGATCACATGTTTTTCTACCATGGGAAATGCGGTTTCCAGCTTTACTGCCCAGAATCTGGGTGCCGGAAAGGTTGAGAGAACAAGAAAAGGATTGGGTGCGGGAATAAAAATGGGACTGATTGTGGCTCTGCCTTTTTTTGCTGCCTTCTTTATTTTTGGGAAGAATATGGTACAATTGTTTATGAGCGGTGATGCATCTGTGGTAGCTTTGGAAACCGGTGTCACATTTCTTAGAATTGTATCACCTTTCTATTTTGTTATTTCCATAAAACTGCTTGTCGATGGTCTGCTTCGCGGAGCAGGGGCAATCCGGGAATTTATGGCAGCCACATTTACAGATTTAATTTTGAGAGTGCTGATCTCGTATATTTTGTCTGCATTTTTTCAGGCAACAGGCATATGGATGTCCTGGCCGATCGGGTGGACAATTGCAGCAATTATGTCTGTTTTCTTTTATCTAAAAGGTAAGTGGGCTGAAAAATATTGTTAAGTATGTAAGAAAGAGGCGGTAGGCATGACAGAAAAAAAGATTATTTGTATCGGAAGAGAATATGGCAGCGGCGGACGAGAGATCGGCGAAAAACTTGCTGAAAAGCTCGGGATACCCTGCTATGACAAAGTGCTTTTAAAACAGGCGGCGATCGATTCGGGTCTTACAGAATCCCTGTTTGAAAATGCGGATGAAAGACGCAACAGCTGGATATGGAATGCTTTTTGTATGGGTAATCCGACAGCAGATACCATGATGACGGCGGCGACAGATTACCTCACAAATGACAGCCTTTTTTATATGCAGAGCCGGACGATCAAAAAACTGGCTTTTGAGGGCTCCTGTATTTTTATCGGACGATGTGCCGAGTCTGTACTGGAAAATCATGAAGAGGTTTTGTCTGTTTTTATTCATGCGGATAAAGAAGATAGAATCGAACGGATCATGAAACGTCAGGGCGTAGACCATAAAAAGGCAGAAAATCTTATGAACAAAATGGATAAGCGGCGGGCAGACTATCATAATTATTACAGCGACAGCAAATGGGGAAGATGCGGTTCCTATGACATGTCAATTTCAAGCTCAAAATTTGGCATCGAAGGGGCTGTGCGTATGATCGAAGAAGCTGTTCGTTAGGAGGATTAATTTGCCAAAATTCAGTGTTAAAAAACCCTACACGGTTGTGGTAGGCATTGTGATTGTTTTGATACTTGGTTTTGTTTCGTTTACAAAGTTATCAACGGATCTGCTGCCGAGTATGAATTTTCCCTATGCGATTGTCATGACGACCTATCAGGGAGCCAGCCCCGAACAGGTTGAGATGATAGTGACAGAACCTGTGGAAGCGTCGATGGCGACGGTGAGTAATATAAAGCAGATCAGTTCCACATCCAGTGAAAATTATTCGCTGGTTATTCTTGAGTTTAATACAGCGGCGAATATGGATTCTGTGACGATTGAGATGCGGGAGAGTCTTGATATGATCAGTGCCTATTGGCCGGATGAAGTGGGAACTCCGATTATTTTGAAACTGAATCCGGATATGATGCCGGTCATGATGGCGGCGCTTTCCGGTGAGGGAATGACTCCGGAGGAAGTCAGCAGTCTTTATGAAGAGAAGATCAGTTCGGATTTAAAGCGGATTGACGGTGTAGCTTCTGTAACCGCTTCCGGGCTTATTGAGTCATCGGTTCAGGTCGTGCTTGATGAAAAGAGAATTGATGAGCTGAATAAAAAGCTTGGGGATAAGATCAATGATAAATTTGATGAGGCCCAGAGTGAAATTGATTCGGCCAGAGAAGCGATTGAGGATGGAAAAACTCAGCTTGAAAACGGCAAGCAGACCGCTGCCAGTCAGATGGCGAGCGCAGAGCAGCAGATGAGTGATGCCCGGACGGAACTTCAAAAAGGCCAGAATGAGCTGGCTATACGAAAAGCCCAGCTGGAAGAGAAGGAAGCTCAGATTGCTCAGATGGAGGCTGCCCTCGCTCAGGCAGAGGCAGAGTATAACCGTCTTTTAGAAAAAGAGGAAGGATTAAAAGCTCTTAAAGCTGAATATACATCGCAGATTAGTCTGCTTAACGAGAAAAAGGCGAGTCTTGAAGGACAAAAAGCGGCACTCATAGAAGAAGGCAAACAGGATACGGAAGAATATGCGGCCATTGAGAGTGAGATTGCTCAGCTGGATATTTCGATTGCCGAATTTGAGACAGCGTCACAGGAAGTGGACAAGCAGCTGGCAGAGGTGGCTGTGTTAAAAGCCGCTGTTTCATGTCTTGGTGAACCTTTGGAGGCGATACGCAGTAAAATTACAGAGGGAAGAGCGGCCATTACAGAGGCAAAAGCAGCAATTGCCCAGGCAGAGGCCCAGGTAGCTTCCGGTCAGAAATCTCTTTCCGAAGCAGAAGCCGAGCTGAGTAAAAACAAAGCTTTGGCAACGATTGAGATGAGCGGAGCCCAGACTCAGATGGCCCTTGGAGAGGCCCAGCTTGATCAGGCCCAGACCCAGTTAGATTCAACGAAGGATACCACACTGGAAAATTCAGACCTGAAAAAAATACTGACGGCGGATATGGTGAAGGGCATTCTTACAGCTCAGAACTTTTCCATGCCGGCCGGTTATATTACAGAGGAAGGCAAGGATTATATGATCCGCGTTGGAGATAAATTCAACAGTCTGGAAGAGATTGAAAACATTATTCTCATGGATCTGTCTGAACAGGATCTTGGGAAAATTTATCTGAAAGATGTGGCGGATATTGCCATTGTGGATAACAGTTCAGAAGTTTATGCGAAGATGAACGGTTCACCGGCAATTTTAGTGTCTATTGAAAAGCAGAACGGCTACTCCACCGCAGATGTGGCAAAACGGCTGCGTGCCTATATGAAATCGGACAAGATGGATGTCTACGGTGTTCATATGACAGCCTTGATGGATCAGGGAATTTATATTGATCTTGTCATTGAATCTGTACTTCACAATCTTATATTGGGTGCGATACTTGCGATTATTATTCTTTTCCTTTTCCTGAAGGATGTAAAACCGACGCTGATCGTTGCCATATCCATTCCGATCAGTGTATTATTTGCCATCAACCTGATGTATTTTACCGGTGTTTCGATTAACATTATTTCCCTCTCGGGACTGGCACTTGGTGTCGGTATGCTGGTTGATAACTCTATTGTTGTTATTGAAAATATTTACAGATTAAGAAGCGAAGGCATGCCGGTAAAAAAAGCGGCGGTTATGGGAGCTAAACAGGTCATGGGAGCCATCATCGCTTCCACATTGACAACGATCTGTATCTGGGTGCCGATCATATTTACAGACGGTATTACCAAACAGCTTTTCGTGGATCTGGTTCTGACAATCGCCTATTCGCTTCTGGCCAGTCTTGTCGTGGCGGTGACTGTTGTTCCGATGTTCTCTTCAAAAATGATGAAGAACAGCACAGAGAAGCCGACACCATTTTTAAACCGGATACTGGATCGGTATGAGAGGGCACTTCGGTGGGCATTGTGTCATAAAGCGGTATTTCTTATCACCGTATGCGGACTTTTAGTTGTCAGTGTGACAGGAATCCTGTCAAAAGGTATGGAATTTATGGGAACAACGGATTCATCTCAGATTTCAGTCAGTGTGCAGATGGATGAAGAGACAACCTTTGACGAGGCTGTGGCCGTTTCAGACGAGATCATGATGCGGATACAGGCGATGGAAGACGTGGAAGAAGTGGGTGCAATGCTTGGGTCCGGTCTCAGCATGATGTCTTCCATGGGAGAAACCCGGACGGATATGATCTCCATGTATGTCATTTTGAAGGATGACCGGAAGATGACGAGCAATCAGGTGGCAGCCGAGATTGAAAAATCGACTTCAGATATGGAATGCGAAGTGACGGCCAGCGGCTCCACGATGGATATGTCTGCTCTCGGAGGTTCAGGAATCAGCGTGATGATCAAAGGGAAGAACCTGGATACACTTCAGGAAATTGCCTCAGACTATGCAGATATATTGAGAAATATTGAGGGCACGGCAGAGGTGTCTGACGGACAGGAAAATCCGTCACCGGAACTTCGCATCACCGTCAATAAAGATAAGGCAATGCTCCATAACCTGACAGTTGCACAGATCTATCAGCAGATATCGGCCCTTGTGGCAGCTCCGTCTTCCATGGCGACATTGTCTACGGACAGCGATGAGTATAAAATTTATGTGTCGGATGATGCAAATTCGGGTATGACAAAAGAGGCTTTAAAGGATATCCGGCTGACAGCCACAAATCAGGCGGGAGAAGAGGAAAAGATCATCCTGTCGGATATTGCGGAAATATCGGGCCATTCCGGTCTTTCGTCGATCAGTCATGACAATCAGCAGCGTTATATTTCCGTATCCTGCAGTGTGGATGACCAGCACAATACGACGCTTGTGGCAGAAGAATTTAAAAAAGCGGTTGAAGAGGTGAAACTTCCGGAGGGATATTCGGTAGAATATTCAGGAGAAACTGAGACGATCAATGAAGCCATGGGTCAGCTTCTTCAGCTTTTGGGACTCGGCATTGTCATTATGTATCTGATCATGGTAGCCCAGTTCCAGTCGCTCTTATCACCTTTTATTGTTATGTTTACAGTACCTTTAGCCTTTACAGGAGGATTTCTTGGACTGTTATTTACAGGCAATGTGCTCAGTGTTATTGCGATGGTCGGATTTGTTATGCTTTGCGGCATTATCGTCAACAATGGTATTGTTTTCATTGATTATACAAATCAGCTCCGTCTGGAAGGAAAAGATAAGACGGAGGCCCTTGTTGAGACAGGACGGACACGTATGCGGCCGATCCTTATGACAGCACTGACAACGATCCTTGCCATGTCAACAATGGCTCTCGGACTCGGCGAGGGAAGTGATATGGTGCAGCCGATGGCGATCGTAACCATTGGCGGTATGATTTACGGAACATGTCTGACACTATTTGTCGTACCGGTTATTTATGATATTTTCCATAGAAAGAAGATTTCCGTAGAAGAATGGGAAGAGGATATTTGAGAACGGGTTCTTAATTGCCATCTTCGCAAAAATGATATATAATA
>JAEDDO010000109.1 GCA_016298055.1 Frisingicoccus sp. | reverse complement strand
CATGATTGTGTGCATAAAGTCCCGTCATCACACTGGCACGGGCAGGTGCACAGATCGCTGAAGTTGTATAGGCATTCGTAAACTTCATGCCTTCTTCCGCAAGCTGGTCAATATGCGGCGTTTTGCAAATATCGTTCATACCGTAGGCACTTACTGTGTCTAACCGCTGCTGATCCGATAAAATCAGCAATACATTCTTTCTCTTCGCCAATTTTCCCCTCTCCTTTCCTGTTGTATTTCTTTATCTATACAACATATGATTTTAATACTATTTTACCATTATTTGTGCAAAACGTCAAACAATATATATTTTTTATATATTTCATCATAAAAAAGTGACAATTCAGCCTTTGAGCCAAATTGCCACTCTTTGTATATTTTCGCAATTTATCCCTGTAAAATTTTAACTTTGTACAAAAATTCTTTTCTCTCCCCGGGCTGAAGACAAATACAGGCCTCCTTATGTTTAAAATCTCCATCTTCATCTTCAAGTGCCGCACAGCCATGCCACGGTTCAATACATATAAACGGTGCCCTCTGTGCCCCCTTTGTCCAGAAAGCCATAAAAGGAAAGCCTTCAAAATCCATGTGGACACCGTGACCCTTCAACCGATGCTTAAGGCTCACTCCTGTTGATTTCAGACCGCTGAAAATAACTGTGTCCATTTTTTCAAAAGGTTCATAATTCAATGCAAACCGATCCGAATCTCTCAAAAAAGGAACTGTTTTTCCCTTTTGAATGTATCCGTCAGAATTGAGCAAAAGGCTGTCTGCCTGCTCTTTTTCGTCAAATACAATATCGTAATCCTCAAATGTTTCATCTGCAAAAACCGGACAGCAAAAAGCCGTATGGGCTCCGATACAAAAAGGCATCTCTCTTTTATCAAGATTGACAATCTCAAAAGATGTGACAAAGCCGGAATCTTCCAGTCTGTGACAAACCTGAAGTTTAAAGTTGAAAGGATATTTTTTCAATGTATCCTCATCCGCCCTAAGTTCCATCACAACATGATCTTCTGCCTGCTCTGTGATTACAAATTCCCGTTCTCTGGCAAATCCATGACGGTTCATTGAATATGTCTCTCCATTGATTTTTATCTTTCCTTCTTTTAAATTTCCGACAACAGGAAAAAGAAGAGGGTTTCGTCCTGTCCAGTATTCTGGATCTCCCTGCCAGATACGCTCCGTTCCTTCCCCATCTTTAAATGAAATCAGTTCACCGCCCTTTGTCGTTACAACAGCTTCCATACATCCCTTTTTTAATACGATCTCCATAAAGTTTCTCCCCTTCTACATAAACTTATAAATATTGTAAATATTAATCAAAATCATAAGCACCATCAACCCGATAAATAATTTATCTACCGATGTCTCCGTCAGCTTTTTATTAACTTTCCGTCCACACATACCCCCACATATGCCCCCGCAGACCATTAACATAAGCATGCCTATGGAAACATCCGGTATCGTTCCTGTCACGATGCTTAAGATCAGACTGGCAAGCTGTGAAAAAAAGATAACATATAGAGAATTTTCAGCCGCCGTCTTTGTATCCATAGAAAAAAAGTAAAATAAAACGACCAGATTGATCGGTCCGCCGCCAATACCTAAAAAGGAAGACATAATTCCTAAAAATAATCCGATACCGACACAAACTGCCGGATTGGTGACGCGACGCGTCTTTATCTGATTTTTTTTAATTGTGTAGATCAATGTCCCCAGCGTAACGATCAATAAACAGAGTGCCTGAACTGCACCGACTCTGTTTGGATTTGGATTCATATTCTTAATGATCTGAAAAAGATACTTTCCAAAGACTCCGCCAATAGCAGCTCCCACTGCCAGAGGAAATCCCGTCTTCTGATCAATTCTGGATGCACCGCTTCGCTTCGAACGAATAACTGAATAGGTCGTCATAGACAACACTGTACAGCCTGAAAGAAAGCTGATAGCTGAAACACTCATAATTCCAAAGGCATCCAGCACCGGCTTGATGATGACACCGCCGCCGATTCCGCAGATAGCCCCCACAATCGATGCAAAAAAACATATTAAAAATACTAAAATTAAAACCATAGAGTTCCCCCGTTTCTCCTTGTTCTTTTGTCTGTTTATTTTAATCATACCTAAGCCATGTTGATAAGTCAAGTCTTCCCTCAGGCACAAAAAGATTGTTATTTCCTCTCAAATACATTATAATGAAACCAGAGTCAAAAGCTTTTGACTCCCATAATGCTAAGGGTACTGACCCGGACAGGAGATATATATGCCGCCTTTAAACTTACTCATCAAACCGGTTTCCGGAAACTGCAATATGCGTTGCAGCTATTGCTTTTACACGGATGAGATGGCACACAGAGAAGAATATATGCCCAGACGCATGTCAACACGGACGATGGAAACTTTGATTGACCGGGCACTAACTTTTGCAGACCAGGACTGTACTTTCACCTTTCAGGGAGGTGAACCAACACTTGCAGGTCTGTCTTTTTTCAAAGATTTTTCAGCCTTTGCTGCTGCTCATCCCGGTTCAAAAAAAGTCCGGATCCATTATAGCTTTCAGACGAACGGGCTGCTTATTAACACAGAATGGGCCGAGTGGTTTTCCAGACATCATGTGCTTGTAGGTATCTCTCTTGACGGTCCGAAAAGTATTCACGACCGTTACCGGACCGACCATAATCATCTGGGCACTTTCGACCGGGTCATGGATGCGATTCGGCTGCTTGATGCATACAAAGTTGATTATAATATACTCACCGTCGTCACTAACGCATCAGCTTATAAAGGACGTAAAATATATAACTTTTTTCAAAAAAATCATCTGAATTTTCAGCAGTATATTGAATGTCTTGACCCTCTGGATGTTTCCCGAGGAACGTCTGAATATTCTCTGACACCTGAACACTTCGGTATATTTCTGAAAGATCTTTTTGACTGCTGGTACAGTGATATGAAGTCGGGTCATTATGTATATAACCGTTATTTTGAGAATCTGATGATGATTATCTTGGGTCTTGGTCCTGAAAGCTGTAATCTTCGGGGAATATGCAGCCCCCAGTGGGTCATTGAATCTGACGGCAGTGTCTATCCCTGCGATTTTTATGTGCTTGATGAATGGAAACTTGGAAATATATGTACCGACAGTTTTGAGACTATGGAACATATCCGACAGACATCCGGTTTTATCCAGGTGTCTCATTATCTTCCCGAGGAATGCCGCCGTTGCAAATGGCTGAATTTTTGCCGGAACGGCTGCCGCAGAAATCGTCAGATAACCGAAACCGGTATGGCAGGAAAGAATTATTTCTGCGATGCTTACCGCACCTTTCTTGAATATGCCTGTCCCCGGTTAATTGAAATCTATCATTTATTAAAACAACGCTCTATGGACCGATAAAGGTCCTAAGCATGAATATAATTTTGGGAGGTAGAGAGATGAAAATTATAAATGGACTTGTCTTTGATCTTGAAAGGGGCTTTATTGCCCGTGAGCTTTACACAAAGAATGATGTGATCACCTCAACCGCTTCAGATGCCTCTGATGATCCGATTGTTGATGCATCCGGCTGCTATGTCATTCCGGGTCTTGTGGACGTACATTTTCACGGATGCTGCGGCGAAGACTTCAGTGATGCCACACCGGAAGGTCTTCAAAAGATGGCAGACTATGAATTGAGCAACGGTGTTACCTATATCTGCCCGGCCGGCATGACACTTCCGGAGGATCAGCTGATAAAGCTCTGTCAGAACGCTGCCAATCACAAAGCTTCCTCTGACCATGGTGCCGAACTTGTCGGTATAAATCTGGAAGGACCTTTCCTCTCAGAAGCAAAAAAAGGTGCTCAAAATGGTGCTTACCTTCGTGACCCGGATCTGGATCTTTTAAAGCGTCTTCAGGAAGAAGCACAGGGTCTCGTAAAACTGGTAACTATCGCACCGGAACAGCCGGGTGCTCTGGATTTCATCCGCGGTGCCGGCGATATTACTGTTTCCGTCGGACATACAACGGCTGATTATGACACCGCTTCCGCTGCCTTTGCTGCAGGAGCCCGCCATGCCACCCACCTGTATAATGGCATGCCGCCCCTTCATCATCGTACACCTGGTGTGATCGGTGCCGCCTTTGATGCACCTTCCGCCAAAGTGGAAGTCATCTGTGACGGTGTCCATATCCATCAGAGCGTGATCCGTTTGACCTTCCGGCTTTTCGGTAAAGAAAGAGTCATTCTCATTTCTGACTCTCTTCGTGCTGCAGGCATGCCGGATGGACAGTATGTTCTCGGCGGTCAGGATGTCATCGTTCGAGGAAACCGGGCAACACTGGCAGATAACCCGAATACTCTGGCAGGTTCCGCAACAAATCTCATGGACTGCATGCGCACTGCCGTTTCCTTTGGTATTCCTCTGGAAGACGCTGTTCGTGCCGCATCCTACAATCCGGCCCAGTCCATTGGCATGGACAACCGAATCGGAACATTAGATGCGGGAAAAGATGCAACTATGATTCTTCTCGATCAAAAAGATCTCTCGATTAAAAAGATGATTTTCCACGGAAAAGTTATCGCTTAGCATCTGTTAAATTGCAAAGAAGAAGGATACTCAGCATTCATCATGCCGGATATCCTTCTTTTCCATTCTCATTATTCTTTTTTAATCACAGCAACTGTCCGACACAGCCATAGATACCTGCATCATTGCCTAAAGTTGCCAGAACAATTTTTATTTCACTATGTGCAAAAAATGCATACTGTAAAAAGTACTTCTTAACACCCTCGATCAAAATATCTCCGGCTCTCGAAACACCGCCGCCAATAATGATCACATCCGGGTCAACAACACATGCGATACCGGCAATTGATTTTCCCAGGATACAGCAAAGCTTGTCTACCAGTTCTGATGCTACCGCATCCTCTGCCTTTGCCGCATCAAAAATATCTTTCGCCGTAATTTCCTCGATATCCCGTAAAATCGTCGGACGTGTTTCTTCTTTTAATTTTCTTTTGGCCATCGTTACAATGCCTGTTGCCGATGTATACTGTTCCAAACAGCCTTTATTGCCGCAGCCGCAAGCTTGCGTCTCCTCATCATCCACATGTATATGGCCAATCTCGCCGGCACCGCCATGTGCTCCGTCAAGAATTTTTCCGTCAATGATGATGCCGCCGCCGACGCCGGTTCCTAAAGTGACCATAACAGCATTTTTATAGCCTTTACCGCCGCCCTGCCAGTATTCACCCAGAGCTGCCACATTCGCGTCATTGGCTGCCTTTACGGGAAGACCGGTCATTTCACTGAGTGCATCTTCCACATTAAATGTGCCCCATCCAAGATTCACGCATGATTTTACAATACCTTTGGTCACCGGACCCGGTATGCCGAGACCAATGCCTTCAACATCCTTTATCTCAATATTTCTTTCCTTCATCTTTCCGGAAATGGATGCTGCCACATCGTCCAGAATGGCTGCACCGGAATTGGTCGTATCTGTAGGAATCTCCCATTGATCAAGAAGTGTGCCATCCATCTGAAAAAGCCCGAGTTTAACAGTTGTCCCTCCGATATCCACTCCAAATCCAAATTTCTTCATCACATCTTCCCCCTGTATACTTTTTCTTCATTATATCACAAATATTTTACGATTTAACAAAAAATCTTTGTCAATTGATTCATCCGTATCAAGGTCATATTCCATATATCAGAATTTTCCTCCGGAACCGCCATGAGTCGTTCCTGATGAACTTACATGGGTACTGCTTCCTCCATCCGAATCATCATCTTTCTCGATTTTTCGTGTTGTCACGATCGTATTCACAAATCGGTCTGAACTGTGTGTTAAAACAATACCGTTGTCCACAATATAATCCTGTGCCGCATACTGCATCTTAACAGAAGTCAATGATCCTT
>JAEDDO010000108.1 GCA_016298055.1 Frisingicoccus sp. | reverse complement strand
ATTGTAATAAAGGAAATCGAAACGAAAATACTTGCGCTCAAGAAACAGGCAGGCGAGAAGTAAAGGGATGTTTTGTGGTTTAATATAAGATTGAAAGCATCAGTCATTAAGTTGGCTGGTGCTTTTCTAATGGAAGAAAGGTTTGGATAAGTGTCGAATAAGAAAAACTAATAAGTATAATTAAATATATTAACTTTAATTATGAGTTTAACAATGGTATAATATCAATGATAAAATTGCGACAGTTTTAAAGATAAAGAATGGAGGTACATGATGACTCAGGTAAAACGTATTTATGTTGAAAAAAAACCGGAATATGCTGTAGCTGCCCAGGATCTGTTGAATGATATTCACAGTTATCTTGATATTCAGTCTGTTACCGGTGTTCGGGTGCTGATTCGTTATGATATTGAAAATATTACAGATACAACTTATGAAAGTGCAAAAGCGATTGTCTTTTCTGAACCGCCGGTAGATATTTTATATGAAGAGAATCTTCCAAAAGAAGCTGATGAGAAAGTATTTTCTGTAGAATATCTTCCTGGACAGTTCGATCAGAGAGCCGATTCTGCTGAACAGTGTGTAAAACTTTTAAATGAGACAGAAGAACCGGTCATTCGTTCTGCAACAACTTACCTTTTAAAAGGTGATGTGACAGAGGATGAAGTGGAACGTATCAAAGCTTTCTGTATCAATCCGGTGGATTCCAGAGAAACAAGTGAAGTGAAACCGGAGACATTGATCACAAAGTTTGAGGAACCGGCAGATGTGGCTGTATTTGACAACTTTACAACAATGCCGGAAGCAGAATTAAAGGCATTGTATGATTCTCTCGGTCTGGCTATGACATTTAACGATTTCAAATTTATTCAGGAGTATTATCTGAATGATGAGAAACGCAACCCGACAGTGACAGAAATCCGTGTACTTGATACTTACTGGTCCGATCATTGCCGTCATACAACATTCCAGACAGAGCTCAAAAATATTGAGATTGAAGAAGGTTATTACAAAAAGCCGGTAAAAGATACTTACGATATGTATATGGCCCATCGTGAAGAAGTATTTGCCGGACGTAAAGATAAATTTGTATGTCTTATGGACGTGGCTTTAATGGCTATGCGTAAGCTTAAAAAAGACGGAAAGCTTAATGATCAGGAAGATACAGATGAGATCAATGCATGCAGTATCATTGTGCCTGTAGATATTGACGGTGAGACAGAAGAATGGCTGATCAACTTTAAGAATGAGACACATAACCATCCGACAGAAATCGAGCCTTTTGGTGGTGCGGCTACATGTCTGGGCGGTGCGATCCGTGACCCTCTGTCAGGACGTACTTATGTATATCAGGCGATGCGTGTGACAGGTGCAAGTGATCCGACAGTTTCTCTTTCCGAAACTATGAAAGGTAAACTTCCTCAGAGAAAGCTCGTTACAGAAGCTGCTCACGGCTATAGTTCCTATGGTAACCAGATTGGTCTTGCAACAGGTCTTGTCAATGAAATCTATCATCCAAACTATGCTGCAAAACGTATGGAGATCGGTGCGGTTATGGCAGCTGCTCCTAGAAGCAACGTTACACGTGCCACATCCGATCCGGGAGATATTATTATCCTTCTCGGCGGACGTACAGGACGTGACGGCTGTGGCGGTGCAACAGGTTCTTCCAAAGCACATACAGTAGAATCCATCGATACATGCGGTGCGGAAGTTCAGAAGGGTAATGCACCGACAGAACGTAAATTACAGAGACTTTTCCGTAATCCTGAAGTCAGCCGCCTCATTAAGAAATGTAACGATTTTGGTGCCGGCGGTGTATCTGTAGCTATTGGCGAACTTGCTGTAGGTCTTCAGATCCAGCTTGATAAAGTACCGAAAAAATATGCCGGTCTTGACGGAACAGAACTTGCTATTTCCGAATCTCAGGAACGTATGGCTGTTGTTATCGATCCAAAAGATGTGGATACATTCATGAAATATGCAGCAGAAGAAAACCTGGAAGCTACATGTGTGGCAGAAGTTACAGAAGAGCCACGTCTTGTTATGCATTGGAGAGATAAAGTGATCGTTGATATTTCCAGAGCATTTCTTGACACAAACGGTGCACACCAGGAAAATAGTGCTTATATTACACTTCCAAGTGAAGAAGATAATTACTTTAAAAAGACAAAAGATGTTTCTGATATGAAGAAAGCATGGCTGTCCAATCTTTCTGATTTGAATGTATGTTCTCAGAAAGGTCTCGTAGAGATGTTCGACAGCTCTATCGGTGCATCTTCCGTTTATATGCCTTACGGCGGAAAATATCAGCTGACACCGGCTCAGTCTATGGTTGCAAAACTTCCTGTATTAAAAGGTAAAACAGATACCGTTACAATGATGAGCTATGGATTTGATCCATATCTCTCTACATGGAGCCCATACCACGGTGCAATTTATGCCGTTGTTCAGTCTGTGGCTAAAATCGTTGCAGCCGGCGGTGATATGGACAAGATTCATTTCACATTCCAGGAATATTTCCGTAGAATGACCGATGATCCGAAAACATGGGGTGAACCATTATCCGCACTTCTCGGTGCTTATGATGCTCAGATCGGTTTCGGCCTTGCTGCTATCGGCGGTAAAGACTCAATGTCCGGTTCCTTCAATGAAATGAATGTTCCTCCAACACTTGTTTCCTTTGCTGTAGACGTGGCAAAACAGCAGGATATCGTGACATCTGAATTAAAGACACCGGGCAACAAGCTTGTTGTATTTACAATGAAAAAGGATGCTTACGATCTGCCGGATTATGCACAGATGATGGACAGCTACCGTACAATTACAAAACTTGTTAATGAAGGTGTTCTTAAATCCACATATACCGTTGGATTTGGCGGTGTTGCTGAAGCAGTCAGCAAGATGGCATTTGGTAATAAACTGGGTGTTGCTGTTGATGAAAACTTTGATGCAGAAGAACTCTTTAAACCATATTATGGTGATATTGTTGCAGAAGTTGCTCCGGAAGACATGGATAAACTTACAGTAGAATATAAAGTTTGCGGTACAGTAACAGAAGCTCCGGAATTTGCGTATAAAGACATGAAAGTTTCTGTTGATGAAGCCATCGCAGCATGGACAAAACCACTGGAATCCGTATTCCCTACAAGATCCGGTGTGGAAGAGAAGAAGATCGACACAGGTCTTTACACTGCAAAAGATATTTATATCTGCAAGAATAAAGTTGCTAAACCAAAGGTATTTATTCCGGTATTCCCGGGAACAAACTGCGAATATGATACAATGAAAGCTTTCGAAAAAGCAGGCGCTGACGTTGAGATGCGTGTATTCCGTAACCTGAACGAAGGTATGATCCGTGATTCTGTTGATGAATATGTAAAAGCTATCAACAGTGCACAGATCTTAATGTTCCCTGGCGGATTCAGTGCAGGTGATGAACCGGATGGTTCCGCAAAATTCATCGCATCTGTATTCCGTAATGAGAGAATTAAAGAAGCCGTTAATCAGTTGTTAAATCAGAGAGACGGTCTTGCTCTTGGTATCTGTAATGGTTTCCAGGCATTGATTAAGCTTGGTCTTGTACCTTACGGTGAGATTACACCTCAGAAGGATGATTCACCGACATTGACAACAAATCATATCGGACGTCATATTTCCAAGATGGTTTATACAAAAGTTGTGACAAATAAATCCCCATGGCTCCAGAAAGTGAACCCGGGTGATGTATTTGCAATTCCGGCTTCCCACGGTGAGGGACGTTTCGTTGCCAATGAAGCATGGATCAAGAAACTTTTTGAAACCGGCTGTGTAGCTACTCAGTATGTGGATGTGAACGGCAATCCTACAATGGATGAAGACTTCAATCCAAACGGTTCTTATTTTGCAATTGAGGGTATTACAAGTCCGGATGGACGTGTTCTTGGTAAGATGGCTCATTCCGAACGTATTGGTGATCATGTTGCCATGAATATCACAGGAAACCAGAATCAGCATCTGTTTGAATCTGGTGTTGAATACTTCAAATAAAAAAATTTAATCTTCCTCCTTACAGGTCTGTTTGGATCTGTGAGGAGGATTTTTTTTATCAAAATCGAGAGAGGGATTGACTTTTAAAAAAAAGAATGTTATAATTTTAACAAATAGTAACGCAGTTTTTATGTGTAAAGGGAGAGGTTTATTATGGTAAACAGATTTGTACTCAATGAAACATCTTATCATGGTGCAGGTGCTATTCAGGTCATTCCGGATGAAATTAAAGGCCGTGGATTCAAAAAGGCTTTTGTTTGTTCAGACCCGGATCTGATTAAGTTTAATGTAACAAAGAAGGTTACAGATATTCTTGATGATGCGGGTATTGCCTATGAGATTTATTCTCAGATTAAAGCGAATCCATCGGTAGATAACGTGAAGACAGGCGTGGAAGCATTTAAAGCGTCCGGTGCAGACTGCATTATTGCCATTGGCGGCGGTTCATCTATGGATACAGCGAAGGCTATCGGCATTATTATAGCCAATCCGGATTTTGGCGATGTTATCAGTCTTGAGGGTGTGGCTGACACAAAGAATAAATCCGTTCCGATCATTGCTGTTCCTACAACTGCAGGTACAGCGGCAGAAGTAACTATTAACTATGTAATTACAGACGAAGAAAAGCACCGCAAGATGGTATGTGTCGATGTCCATGACATTCCGGTCGTTGCCGTTGTTGACCCGGATATGATGGCATCAATGCCAAAAGGACTGACAGCTGCAACCGGTATGGATGCCCTGACACATGCGATTGAGGGGTATATCACAGCAGGTGCGTGGGAATTATCGGACATGTTCCATCTGAAAGCAATCGAAGTTATTGCAAGAACATTAAGAGGTGCTGTTGAGAATACACCGGAGGGACGTGAAGGTATGGCTCTCGGACAGTACATAGCCGGTATGGGATTTTCAAATGTAGGTCTTGGTATCGTACATTCTATGGCTCATCCACTCGGAGCACTCTACGACACACCGCATGGTGTGGCGAATGCAATTATCCTTCCGACAGTTATGGAATATAATGCACCGGCTACCGGTGACAAGTACAAATATATTGCTCAGGCTATGGGTGTTGAAGGTACAGAGAATATGACACAGGAAGAGTACCGCAAAGCAGCAGTGGATGCTGTTCGCAAGCTTTCCGCTGATGTTGGAATTCCGGCAGATCTGAAAGAGATCGTGAAACCGGAAGATGTGGATTTCCTTGCACAGTCGGCTTTTGATGATGCCTGCAGACCGGGTAATCCTCGGGAGACAAGCGTTGCAGAGATTGCAGAATTATATCGTTCACTCATGTAAAAAAGGTAGTTTTTTCTCCATTATATAAAAAGGGACTGCTCTTTTAGAATTTCTAAAGGAGCAGTCTCTTTTTATATGCTTTAAAATCTGCGGCAAGATAAAAATGTGGCATTATGGAGTCAAAAAAGGTCGATGAACAATGATTGAAGAAGATCGGAGCCTATTGTATAATTTAACTATCAGGAAGGCCATTCTGGTTGACCATTTATTCTTCACGAAGAATCTATAAGTTCAAAGCTTTATTCAAAGCAATTTTTCAATATGCATGTATATTCGGTAAATGAAATAAGGAATAAGATGATTTAGTGTACAAAAACATATAAAATTGGAGGACGTTATATGAAAAAAAGTAGTATGAGAACACTCGCATTAACAGCAATACTTGCAGGAACGGTATCCATCGGAGGCATTATGGCTTATTTTACAGATGGTGATACGGCGACGAATACTTTCACTGTAGGTAAGATTTCATTGGATCTTCAGGAACCGTCATGGGTTCCGCCGACGAATATTACCCCGGGCCAGGAGATTGCAAAGGATCCCCAGATCAAGAATGATGGGAATAATGAAGAATTTGTCTTTCTTAAAGTGACGGTTCCCTATGCGAACGTGGTGACAGCGAATGA
>JAEDDO010000107.1 GCA_016298055.1 Frisingicoccus sp. | reverse complement strand
GGCGTTGGTGTCGGTTCTGTAGACGGAGTACTTGATGTTGTCGATTCAGCGGTCGTACTCTGTGTCTCCGGTTTACATGTACAGTAATATGTCGGAATACTTGAAGAAGAATCATATTCCTTGTAAACGGTCTGTGGTGAAGTGCTTGTTGCAAGTCCGCCGCAGACAGCACAGACATTGGCACCGATATGATCATTGCAGTAACCGCTAGGAAGCGCGGCAAGATCAAAGTATTCTGTAATCGGTGTGCATGCAGATGTGCCGACAAGCTTACCGGATTTAGAACATACGGTACGTGTTCCGACACTGTCCGGTATGGAGAAGGTGGCCGGCTCAAATCCAAATTCGGCATTGATACGCTTCATAATATTCGACCAGATTCTCTGGTGTTCCGTTTCCTGAAGATCACCTTCCATATCATAGTTCTGGTCATAACCGAGCCATACGCCCGCTGTCAGATACGGTGTATATCCAACGAACCAGAGGTCTTTACTGTCAGTTGTTGTACCGGTCTTTCCGGCAACAGTGATGCCGTCATAAGTGTTGGCCGATGTACCTGTTCCCTGTGTAACAACATCCTGCATCGCACTTGTGAGCAGATAAGCTGTTGCCTCTTTAATAACCTGCTCGCCTTCCGGGTTGGTATTATCGAGGATAACGTTACCGTTTCTGTCAACAACCTTTGTATAAAATACCGGACGGACATATTTGCCGCCGTTGGCAATAGCCGCATAGGCACCGGTCATCTCAAGGTTTGTAACACCGTAGGTCAGACCGCCGAGAGCGAGAGACTCGACATAGTCGTCATCAGTCAGTGTGGTGATGCCCAGCTTTTCACAGTATTCAATGGCCAGAGAAGGTGTAACCTTTTCAACAAAAAATTTGGTTGTAACAACGTTCATGGACCAGGTGATGGCTTTGCGTACCGTTGTCAATCCCCAGTAGCCGCTGTACCAGTTGTTTGGTGTATAACCGGCCGCTGTTGTGTACGGAGCATCCATCGTTGAGCTTGCCAGTGTCAGTCCGGCGGAATCAAGACCTGGAAGGAAACATGCAAGAATCTTGAAACAGGAACCCGGCTGACGGGTAGACTGGGTTTCACGGCTGAAAGAAAGGCTTTCTTTCTTTTCGTTACGGCCTCCGGCTATCGCTTTGACTTCTCCTGTTTTCTGATCCATCAGAACGAAGGAAGACTGCATGGCGTAAGGCTGATCAAATGTCTCTGCAAGCGTATTCTCAGGTGTTATGCCCAGAGCTTCTTTATAGTGGTTAATATCTGCCCATGCCTCATCCGCATTATTGTAAATCAGTTTAAAACTTGTACTTTCATTGTTCCAGTACCAATAAGACATGGTGAGTTCATCGTAGTTCGATGTGGATCCGTCCTCTTCAAGAACGGAACAGCGCCATGAAAGACCGAGCGCATTGTTATAGTTGAAGTTGGAATCATCCCGGTATTCTTCATCAACGATCTGCTGCATACGGTTATCCTGTGCGAGATAAACTTTCAGACCGCCGCCGTAAAGTTTATTGACAGCCTGATCTTCCGTATAACCGAGTTTGTCCTGAAGATCTTTTAAAACCTGACGGATGGCAGCGTCTTCATAGTAGGTAAATACATCTGTCTGAGTCTCCTGTTCTTCAGCATGAGCGGCAATACGGGCATAAACATCATCCGCCATCGCCTCGTCATATTCCTGCTGCGTCAGGTAACCCTGTTCCAGCATATTCTTAAGTGTCTTATCCCGACGTTCTTTATTCTCTTGCGGATAGTAGATCGGATCATAATAGGTCGGACTCTTTGCAATGGAAGCGAGTACGGCCGCTTCGGATGCATTCACTTCTGAACAGGACTTGCCGAAATATCTCAAAGATGCGGCTTCAACACCGTAGGTGGAAGCACCCAGGTTAATGGTGTTCAGATAAGCTTCAAGGATCTGATCCTTGGTCATGATCTTCTCAAGTTCCAGAGCAAGATACTGTTCCTGAAATTTACGTTTGAATTTTAAAAGAATCGAATCTTCGTCACCGCCGCCGAAAACACTGATCTTTAAAAGCTGCTGTGTGATCGTACTGGCACCTTCGGAAAATCCTCCGGAAGTGATACCGACAACGAAAGCACGGAGAATACCTCTCGGGTCAATACCGTTATGCTCTCTGAAACGTTCATCCTCCAGGGCAATAAAAGCGTTCTGGAGAACTTCCGGCATTTCTGTAATACTTTTCTGAATACGGTTGGTTTCCGGTTGATAAAGCTGTGTCAGCAGATTGCCATCCCGGTCATAAATAAATGATTTATAGCCTTCCGGCATAACATCCTCAACACTTATCTCAGGAGCACTGTCCAGCACGCCTTTTAAACCGCCGAATCCGGCGGATATCCCCATGACGGCAACAGCGATCAGGCAGAAGATAAATATGCGGAATATATTAAAACTGACTTTGTGTTTGGCTTTTGGAATACCAGAACGTATATTTTTTGTTTTTTTATGAGTTCCGTGTTTGCTGTAGTCCATAAAAAAATAGCCTCCTTTATAAATCACCATTATAACAAAGATATGACATGAAAGCAAAGAAAAAATTTTGAAATCTTTCTTATTAGATGATACAATGGTAAATATTAAATATGAGAGGAAAAAATGTATGGAAAATTATAAAATTGTTCATCGGGGAGGACAGGGAGAGATCGTTGAAAAAAAATCACGATTTATCGCTACTGTCTGTCCGGTAATGTCAGAAGAAGAAGCGATTTCTTTTATTGAAAAAACAAAAAAGAAATATTGGGATGCAAGGCATAACTGTCACGCCTTTGTTATCGGTGAGAGGAATGAAATCTCCAGATGCAGTGATGACGGGGAGCCATCCGGTACGGCGGGCAAGCCGATGCTGGATGTTTTGCTCGGTGCGGGAGTTCACAATGTCTGCGTTGTTGTCACCCGGTATTTCGGCGGTACCCTTTTGGGAACCGGGGGACTGGTCCGTGCTTACAGCAAAGCTGTTCAGGAAGGGCTGGCAAACAGTGTTGTTATTGAAAAGATTTTGAGCAGTAGAATGGAAATTTATACAGATTACAATGGAATTGGGAAAATTCAGTATATTATCGGAAAAAGTCCGGCAATTACTGTGAAAACCGAATATACGGATAAAGTAAGCGTGGAAATACTCATAAAAAAAGAACTTTCAGAGAGTATATATAAGGAAATTGTTGAGGCGACCAACGGAAAAGCGGAGATTGTAAGAGGCGATGACTGCTGGTGCGGTGAAGCGGATGGAGAAGTAATTATATTTTAATGTATTTTTATGCGAGAAGGGCTTGCATTTTATGTAGGACTCATTGTATACTGAGGAGTGTTAAATCATAAGGAGGAGATTAAAATGAAAAAAATTGTCAGTTTAGCATGTGTATTCACACTGGCTGTCTCTGTACTTGCCGGATGTGGATCTAAAAAAGAAGAAACAAAAGCAGCAGAAACAACTGTAGAAACAACAGCAGCAGGTGAAAGCAGCGATACACTTATTATGGCTACAGAAGCCGGATTTGCACCATATGAATACACAGAAGACGGAAAAACCGTTCTCGGTGTGGATGTGGATATCGCAAATGAAATTGCCAATGCACTTGGCAAAAAACTTGAGATTCAGAATATGACTTTTGACGGTGCGTTACTTGCTGTTCAGCAGGGAACAGCAGATTTTGCCGCAGCAGGTATTTCTGTGACACCTGAGAGAGAAGAACTGATGGATTTTACAATTGAATACGCAACATCCAAACAGGTTGTCGTTGTCAAAAAAGATGCCGGCAAGATCACAAAACCGGAAGATGTGACAGAAGGTACAGTTGTTGGTGTTCAGATGGGTACAACAGGTGACTTCTACTGTTCAGATCTTGGATGCGAAGTTAAACAGTTCAATAAATATGCAGAAGCAGCAATGGAATTAAATAATGACAAACTTGAATGTATCGTTATGGATGCTCTGCCTGCAGAACAGCTCGTTGCAGCAAATGAGAACCTTGAGATCCTTGAGGGTGAACTGTTCACAGATAAGTATGCGATTGCTTTAAAGAAAGGCAATACAGAACTTCTTGATCAGATCAACGAAGTTTTACAGAAACTTATTGATGAAGGTAAAATTGATGAATTTACCATCAATCATACAACAAAATAATTTTGCAGAAGATAACTTGCATATGGAGGTAGCGGTGTGGGTAACTGGCTGATGTCTATATGGGAAAGTTTTGATAAAGCCTTTCTTGTAAACAATCGATATATTGCTTATCTCGAAGGGTTCAGAACGACCCTGATCATATCATTTTTTGCGGTACTTCTCGGTGTCGGTGTCGGATTGATTCTGGCTATCATTAAGTACATGGCAAATCATTTGGAAAAGAATATTATTTTAACTGTCCTGAACTGGATTGCGAATATCTATATTGCAATTATCCGAGGAACACCGGTTTACGTCCAGCTGCTGATCATTTACTTTGTTATATTTGCAAAATCGCCGCTGCCGCCGATCGTTTCCGCCGTCATCTGTTTCGGAATCAATTCCAGTGCCTATGTGGCTGAGATCATTCGTGCGGGAATTGAAGCTGTAGACGGTGGCCAGATGGAAGCAGGCCGTTCCCTTGGACTTAGCTGGGGACAGACGATGATCAGTATTATTATGCCGCAGGCTATCAAGAACATCCTTCCGGCCCTTGGCAATGAGTTTATTGTGCTGATCAAAGAGACAGCGATCGTAGGTACGATTACCGTTCTCGATGTGACTCGTGCTGCTCAGAATGTGGCGGTGGCGACATTTGACTATCTGCCTCCGCTCTTGATTACAGCTGCCATGTATCTGGTGGTTGTTGTTATCCTGACAAAATTGTTGGGAACACTTGAAAGGAGGCTGGCACAGAGTGATCGACGTTAAAGACCTGAATAAGTATTTTGGTGAGAACCATGTCTTAAAGAATTTAAATGAACATATCGAACAGGGTGAAAAGGTGGTTATCGTCGGACCATCCGGTTCAGGAAAGAGTACTTTTTTAAGATGTCTGAACCTGATGGAAAAACCGACATCCGGCCATGTTATCTTTGAAGGCCATGATATTACGGAAGCCAAGTCAAAAGAGGTAAATCAGATCCGTCAGAAGATGGGAATGGTGTTTCAGCATTTCAACCTGTTTCCTCATTTGACGATCAAAGACAACATTACGCTGGCACCGGTTAAACTGGGGATTATGTCCAAAAGCGATGCGGAAAAGAAAGCTATGGAGCTTTTGAAACGTGTCGGCTTGGAGGATAAAGCGGATTCTTATCCTGCACAGCTTTCCGGCGGACAGAAACAGCGTATTGCCATCGTGCGAAGCCTTGCTATGAATCCGGAAGTGATGCTCTTCGATGAACCGACATCGGCTCTCGATCCGGAGATGGTCGGAGAGGTTCTGGATCTGATGAAACAGCTTGCGGAAGATGGAATGACCATGGTCGTTGTGACACACGAGATGGGATTTGCCAGAGAAGTGGCCTCAAGAGTTATGTTCATGGCGGATGGACATATTCTTGAACAGAATACACCGGAAGAGTTTTTTGCAAATCCGCAGAACGATCGTTTGAAAGATTTCTTGTCAAAAGTTTTATAATTAAAAATACCAAGGGGACAGGTTCACCGACTCATTTTGAGCCAGTGAACCTGTCCCCTTGGCTGCTTGTTGATTAATCAAACATCTTTAAGATAACAGCTTTTGGCATAGCACCAACGGTTTTATTGATAATTTCGCCGTTTTTCATAGCGACTAAAGTTGGAACGCTCATGACCTGAAAACTTCTTGCAAGGTCAAGGTTCTTGTCCACGTCAAGTTTGCATACTTTGATGTCCGGACGTTCAGCGGCAATCTGGTCAACAACCGGTGAAACCATCTTGCATGGACCGCACCATGTTGCAAAGAAATCAATGAGTACAGGTTTATCAGATTCGAGTACTTCTTTCTGGTAATTTTCCTGAGTAAGTTCGATAATAGACATATAAAAAACTCCTTTCGTATACAATTAATCTTCCCGAGTATGAAAAATTTCATACTTGTAAAAAGGATATCACATTTTTTAGAAAAAGGACAGT
>JAEDDO010000013.1 GCA_016298055.1 Frisingicoccus sp. | reverse complement strand
CTTATTTGTATCGGTCTGAAGATATTACTTGAACATTTGGGTATCCTATTTTAAAAGGAGCCAGAGTGACTCGTCTATGAATCACTCTGGCTCCTTTATGCTTTTACAATTCTGTTTTTAATTATGTATGCTTTTCCTCATCCGATGAAACAACCAGGAATTTCCGTATTGCAAACAATATGGCCATACACAACACGCCAATAAGAATCTCCCAGATTTCCAGATGATAGACGATGAGATGTCTTGAGATGGCGAAAATCAATACTTCCACCACATTATCCATCGTATGCCGTACAAGCATCTTAACAAATTCGACTCCGACGACCAGGCCTAACGCATTTTTAAGAAAATTTGAAAATGATTCCTCATCCACAAAAAATCCCGGCTGAAAAATAATTGTAATGAGCTTAACCGCAAGCAAAACAATAACAATAGCAATGACAATAGCAAAAAAAGTTTCTATACAAATTGCCAGCTTATATACTCTATCCTGTATATCTCTTTTTGTTTTTTCATTTTCTGTTTTATTCATTCTTTCTGAATCCCGCTCCTTTCACAATCTCTTCTGTCTCAAACAAGGTATCGATAATCGCATCGTAATCTTTCAGTTTTTGGACTTTCCGAATCTTTTTTCCATACTTTTTGGAATTGTCAAAGAGGCAGATCATGTAATTCCAGATTTCTTTCATCTTGAACAGATGCGGTGTCTCTCCGTACATTATCTCTTTGTAACCTTCATAAATCTGATCATGGAACTCGCGAAGACGCTGCCGGTCAATTTGATCCGATTCTCCCAGAATAATGTCCAAAAGGGCAGGATTGGCAATCAGCCCCCGGCCAATCATTACAGATTGTTCCTGCGGATATTTTTTTATGAAATTCTCATAATCCTCTTTCGTAAAAATGTCTCCATTATAGCACACCGGACACCGGCTCTTTTCCAGTCCAAGTTCGAAAGCTTCCATATTCGGTTTGCCGCCATAAAAATCCTCCCGTGTTCTGGGATGAATAATAAGCTCTTCAAGAGGATACTGATTATAGATATCCAAAAGGGCATCAAATTCTTCCGGATCGTATCTTCCAATTCGCGTTTTGATGGATATTTTAACTTCGGCTGCATTATATATTTCTTCTAAAAATGCATTCAGCTCATCTTTAAAAGCAAGAAATCCGGATCCCCGTCTTTTTCCGACGACCGTTCCCGAAGGACAGCCGAGGTTCAGATTGATCTCTGTATATCCCATCTCTTTGAGCTGTTTTTCCGTGTAAATAAATTCATCCCCACGATTGGTGAGAATCTGAGGAACAATAAAAGGTCCTTTGTTGTTCTCCGGAAGTACATCCTTCAATGCTTTTGACGTTCTTTTGCTGTTAAGTCCGGGTGTAATAAAGGGTGTGAAATATTTATCTGCCGGGTGAAAACAGGCATAATGTGTATTTCGAAACACATAGCCTGTGATCCCCTCAAGCGGTGCCATATAAAACTGCATCACATATTCCCCGCACTACTCGACAACTTCAATCTGCAGAGATTTCATCGCCTGCAATGCGCATGCGTGAGCCTCCGGTGTTGATCCGGCACAGCAGGAAGCATCTACACGGACAACGCAGTTCGGCATGGCTGTACGGATGATCACCGCATTTGCAAGAACACAGATATCGGTACACAGACCAACGATCTCCACTTCGTCAATGGATGCCATACGGTCAATTCCCTGCAGACATCCGGCCATCTGAGTGGAACCAAATGTCTCTTTGTTAAAGACAAGTCCATGCCCGGAAATCTGAAGTTCCTGAATATCTTTCTGAAGCTGCCATCCTTCTGTCCCCATGATGCAATGTTCCACCGGAAGATTTTTTCCTTCCAGCGTTTCCAGATAATCTTCATCGTGGGTATCTCTTGTATATACAACGGCTCCCTTGAAATTTTTGATTTTCTCAATCACCTTCGGCAATATTGCCTGTGCCTCAGGTGTTCCGAGACTTCCGTCAATAAAATCATTCTGCATGTCCACAACTACAAGATATTTACTCATTTTCTTTTCCTCCTTATTCTACGCTTTTCAGCGATTCAACCATATCAATTTTTTTCAGTTTAAAATACATAACTCCATTTACAATAAGTGAAAATAATATTGTAAACGCAATCGCGAGAAGATAACTGTTCAGCGTTATATTCCGCCCGAACATTGTCTGCTCTACTTCCACTGTCTCCACAATAAATAAATGCAGCACCTTGCCAAGAATAACACCCACGCCCGCACCGATGATCGTCAGAAGAATATTTTCTCGATAAACGTAGGCACCGACTTCCATATCATAAAAACCAAGCACTTTTAAGGTGGCCAATTCTCTCTTTCGCTCGTTAATATTAATATTGTTCAGGTTGTAAAGTACAACAAAGGCCAGCATACCGGCAGAAACGATCAGAACAATGATAACACTGTCAAGAACGCCCAGCATATCTTCCAAATCGCTCTCCATACTATTTGTATAGCTGACTGTGAGCACACTGTCGCTCTTCAGAAATTCTTCACCGATTGCATTGACCTGATCCTCAGCTTCTTCTGTTACCGAAGCAAAAATACAATTATATTCTATTTCCTCACCTAAAAGAGATTTATACATCTGAGGTGACATATATAAGTAATGGGATAAATAATTTTCACATATATCTGTGATTTGGACTGTAATTGTATGATCATCATCCAGTTTTAATTCGACCTCATCTCCCACAGATATATTCATATCCTTTGCGGCTTTTTCAGTCAAAATAACACTGTTTTCATCCATCTGCCACCTTTCCCCTGTTGTCCTGCTATTAAATGTAACAAACGCATCCATCTTATCCAGTTCGGAAGGAACATACAGATACACATCCTTTTTGGAATCTCCTGACCTCATCTCTGTCAGACGCATATAGCCATCCATATAATCGGATATTCTGCTGTCCTTTTCAAGCTGGCCATCAAGAGCTGCTTTCTCCGATGGGCTGATGTCTTCATCAATAATCGCCATCAGATCATATGTCTGGATCTTTCGAAATTGAAGTCTTGCCACATCCATAATCGAATCTTTAAGACCATAACCAACAAGCATAAGTGCCATACATCCGCCGATACCAAAAACGGTCATGAAAAATCGCTTTTTATATCGAAGCAAATTTCGGAATGTGGATTTCCATGTAAAATTCAGATTCATCCAGATCCAAGGAATACGTTCAAGAAGAATGCGCTTTCCTCCCTGTGGAGCTTCCGGACGCATCAGATTCGCCGGCTGGGCCATTAAAGCCCGGTGACATGCACTCACCGTTGCAAGCATGGTACAGGCCACAGCCGCCACGGATGCCATTACAGCATAACCGATATTATAAGGTATTACCACATCCGGTATATGGAAATAAATAATTTTATAAGCTGTTACAATAATGTAGGGAAAAATCTTCTGACCAATAAGTATTCCGACAAGAGAACCTCCAAGGGTTGCCATAAGTGCATATCCGATATATTTTCCGGCAATTGAGAATTTGCTGTATCCAAGTGCCTTTAAAGTACCGATCTGCATCCGCTGTTCTTCAACCATTCGTGTCATGGTCGTCAGACTGACGAGGGCAGCAACAAGAAAGAAAAGAATAGGGAAGACCTTTCCGATCGCGCCCATTCTGTCCGCATTGTCTGAGTATCCGCTGTAATCCTTATTATCATCCCGATCATAAATATACCACACCGGTTTTTCGATATCTGCAATTTCATCTTTCGCATCCTGTATTTTTACTTCTGCATCCTCAATCTTTTCCCGGGCTTCTTTTTTTCCATCTTCATAGTCTTTCCATCCATCCGAAAGTTTTTGTTCATTTTTTCTGATCAGACTATAAGCTTCTGCAATCTGTGCTTCCCCGTCAGCGATCTGTGCCCATCCGCTCTTATAGGCCGTTTCTCCATCCACCAACTGAAGGTAGGAAGCCTGAAGTACTGCTTCCCCTTCTGCCAAAACCCGTCTTTGCTTCTCAAGCTCAGACTTACCGGCTTCCAACTGATGACGTCCCTCTTCTAATGCGGCTTTTTGAGATACAAGCTCAGACTTACCGGCTTCCAGCTGCCTGCGTCCTTCTTCTAACGAAGCCTTCTGAGATATGATCTCCGCCTTTCCGGCTTCCAACTGCCTGCGTCCTTCTTCTAACGCAGATCTCTGAGATGCGATCTCTGCTTTTCCTGCCTCGATCTGCTCCCGTCCGGAGACAATCTCGCCTTCCTTTTCAATGATTGCTTCCGCTGCCGGACGCATAGCCTCCATGGCTTCCAACTGTATCCTCTGAACTGCCAGTTCCCGTTCCGTCTGAGTAATGGTCGTGCGAAGCTGCTCGGCCTCAGCCACCTGTTCTTCCGTCGCCGTACCTTCCCCGATCAACTGCTCCAGCTCGCTCAATTGCTGCTTCATCACATCTAAATTTGCTAAGGCCGCTTCATACTGCTGCCATCCTTCATCAAGGGCTGCCACCTTTTCCTTTGCTTCCCCGAGTGCCTGCTCAAGCGGAATAAGCTCCTGTTCTTTCGCTGCAATCTCATCCTCCGCAGCTTTTAATGCCTCTTCCCCGGCCAAAATTGCAGCTTCATTCTCAGCAATTTCTTTTTCTGCCACCGCTATGGCCGCTTCGCCTTCAATCAGTTTTGCTTCATTATCGGCAATTTCTTTTTCTGCCGCTGCTATCGCTGACTCACCCTGGACAATCTGAGCCTCATTTTCCGACAAAAGTGCTGCCGCCTGTGTCAATTGTTCCTTCCCGGAAGCCATCTCTTGCATCCCGCTGTTATATTGACTCCATCCCGAATCCAACGTGCTCCGGCTGGCAATCAGTTCATTCTTACCGTCAGCCAGTTTTTTCTCTGATGATGCCAGTTCCGCCTTGCCGTCCTCCAGCTCCTTCTCTCCATCCAGAAGCTTTTGCTCTGCCTCGGCAAGCTCTGATTCCGCTTCTTCTTTTGCTTTATCAAGTTCCGATTCCGCTTCTTCAATCTCCCCATTCGCTTCATCCATAATCTCCGCATAACGGATATCACATTGAACATCGGAAATCGATTCCACCCGTTCTTTCACTGCATCGACAATATTCTTATACTCTTCCGTAAAAGCCACCGCATCTTCGGCACCTAATACTCGAACCCATGCCTGAGTATAAACTTCCTGAGTAAAACTCTCCTCCTGAACATAGGCAAACATATCGATCTCGCCATTGCCTATATTGGTACTGCCTCTGTCAAAAGAAATATATACCGGACTGGTGCAGGTTCCCACAACTTCAAACTGATTCGATGCCAGAGTATCTTCAAGATCTTTATCCGTTCCGGATTTGAAGGTAAGTATATCCCCGATCTCTATGTCGTGGGACTGGGCTGCATCTGCATCAATAACACATTCCTTTAGATTCTCCGGAAGTCTTCCTTCAACCACATCCACCTGATTCATCGTCTCCGGAAGCGATTCTACATGAATAATCCGCTCGCTGTCCCCCATAAGGGATAAAACATCCGCCATGTACCCCGGTTCAACAATCTCAACGCCTTCCAGCGAACCCAGTTCCCGAATATCATTCTCTGTTATTCCCAGCGTACTTAAAACCTTTAAATCCATCAATTGATGTTCATCAAAATAGGCGTCTCCCGAATATCGCATATCCGGTTCCGATGCCCGGACACCGGCAAAAAAAGAAACGCCCAATGCGACAATGAAAAATATGGACAAAAATCGATTTAAACTGTTTTTGATTTCCATACGAAAATCTTTCGCCAATGCTTTTTTTCTCATATGATCGCCCCGCTTACCACTCAATCGTTTCAACCGGCACCGGTTTTTCATTCACTTTTATTGAAGATACTTTACCATTTTTAATTTTAATAACACGATCTGCCATCGGTGCAATCGCCAGGTTGTGGGTAATCACAATGACCGTCATGCCCTTTTGCCGGCACATATCCTGCAAAAGCTTCAGAATCTGTTTACCTGTATTATAATCTAACGCACCTGTCGGCTCATCGCAGAGCAGCAATTTTGGATTTTTTGCCAAAGCTCTGGCAATAGAAACTCTCTGCTGTTCACCTCCGGACAACTGGGAAGGAAAATTCTTCATACGATCTTCCAGTCCCACATCGACAAGGACATGCTTCGCACTGAGAGGATCTCTGCAGATCTGCAGTGCCAGTTCCACATTCTCCAGAGCAGTCAGATTCGTAATCAGATTATAAAACTGGAATACAAAGCCGATATCATTACGTCGATAAGCGGTCAGCTCCCTTTGATTATACTTTGCAATATTTTTTCCATCAACCCATATATTGCCATCGGTTGCCGTGTCCATTCCCCCGAGAACATTCAGAACGGTTGTCTTTCCCGCGCCGCTGGGACCCACAATGACAACAAACTCCCCTTTCATAATTTCAAAATTTATGCCGTCTGCTGCACGAATCTCAATCTCACCCATACGATAAACTTTCGTCACATCCTCAAGCTTAACATAAGCATCCATCCATACTCCTCCTTTATGTATAACTTCCGTCAAGATTTCTAATTAATATTTCAATTATAAAGGGTTTATGTTCGGATTTCAACCAAGGTGAACTTAAGTTCACAAAAACTTTAGAATTAAACAAAGAAAGCTCTTCTGAAACTTCAAACAGTTCAGAAAAGCTTCCTAAGTCAAACCATTTTACTGTAAATAGGCCTGAATCCGCATATGTACATTTTCCTGGAGGTTCCGGTAGAAAAACTGATAATCATAAAGATGGAACACACCATCTTCAAATATATCGAGCACTGCCGGATATTCTTCTGACGTTACATCGGTTGCTTTTAACGCTCCCCGGACAGGATCAATATAAGCCCCCGTCAATTCGGGAATCTCTATTTGGATCTCACCGGAATAGTCTGTAAAACACGCACCAAGATTACATGTTTTATCTGCCATCGTGCTGTCTGTCTTCCAGTTCAATGGATTAATTGCCAGCGTCTTTGTTCCTTTTGGAATGATGACGGAATCTTCCACATCTTCGGATTCACACTCAAAAGCCACAATAACTCCTGTATCAATTTCACCTGACGCAAATTTCAAATGAGGATATTCCTTTAATTCTTCTTCTGTCACACTCCAGCCGATCGCATAACACCCAACGAGAAGATCTGCAACCGCTTCCTCATCAAAACAATCTTTTAATAATCGTACCGCAAGGTCACCGCCCTGGGAAAAACCGGCGATCACAATCGGTCTTCCTTCATTATAATGGTCCATATAATAGGCAAATGCTTCTTTCACATCCTCATATGCCGCCTGAATATAAGGCTCCCTTTCCTCTGCATCTACTGTGTAGGCATTCAGCCCTGCCTGCCGATAATATGGTGCAAAAAAACGACTGTCCTGATCATAAATTCCCTTTTCCATGTTAATGGCCCCAACAAAACTTTGTTTAGTATCCTCATCGTCCATGGCCATATTCCATGAATCTTCACTTCCGCTGTAGACTGTAGGACAAATGAAGAACACATCTGCATCCATATCCGTTTTATCATTTTCACAATAGGCCCAGTTTTCTGCTTTGGAATAATCTACATTTTTCTTGCCGCCCGAACATCCGGTCAGACAAAAACATACCATTAAAACAGTCATTACAAGCATCTTTAATCGGTTTCTCATATCATCGTCTCCCATATAAAATAATTGAAAAAGCTCCCCCATGAGCACTCTCAACGGGAAAGCTTTTTATTCATTATACGCTAAGACCGCGAACTTTCATATATGCTTTAATTGCTTCAACACAGCCATCAAAACCGAGCTTGCTGCTGTCCAGACATAAATGATAATTTCGTGCATCAAACCAGTCTTTGCCGGTATAATATTTATAATATTCACCACGATATTTATCGCGTTTTTCCATATATTTGCGCATTTCACTCTCAGACTTTGCATTGACTTTCATCGCCTGTTCAAGACAGAAATCATAAGGTCCGTGAATGAAAACACTGACAACATTATCATAATCCTGAAGCACATAATCCGCACAACGGCCAATGATCACACAGGATTCCTCATCAGCCAGCTGTCTGATGACTTTTGCCTGATAGTTGAAAAGATTATTTGTCGACAGGAAATCATCGCTGTCCGGCGGAAGGACTTCTTCATTGCGAATTCTTTTTGCGATTCTGTATAAAAGATTCGTCTTGACACGCTCATCCACCTGACCAAATAACTGCTCATTAATACCACTTTCATCTGAAGCCATCCGAAGAATCTCACGGTTGTAAAAATGAATGCCCAGATCTTCTGCCAACATCTTTCCGATTGTCTTACCGCCGCTGCCATACTGACGCGCAATTGTGATTACTGTATGACCCATATTTCATCCTCCTATTCACCCAGATATGCTTTCTTAACGGACTCATCATTCATCAGTTCTTTCGCATCGCCTTCAAGAACAATCTTTCCGGTCTCAAGAACATATGCACGATCTGCAATGCTCAATGCTTTTTTGGCATTCTGTTCAACAAGAAGTACGGTTGTGCCGCTGGCACTGACTTCTTTGATAATATCAAAAATTTCATTTACAAAAATCGGTGAAAGTCCCATAGACGGCTCATCCATAAGAATGATCTTCGGATGAGACATAAGTGCGCGTCCCATCGCCAGCATCTGCTGCTCACCGCCGGATAATGTTCCTGCAAGCTGATTTTTACGTTCCTCCAGACGAGGGAAACGTTTGTAAACCATCTCAAGTGACTGAGCGATCTCATTCTTATCTTTACGGGTATAAGCACCCATCTTCAAATTCTCAAGAACACTCAGCTCGGCAAAAACCCGTCGGCCTTCAGGCACATGAGCCATACCCAATGTCACGATCTTATGTCCCGGCATCTTTGTAATATTCTTTCCTTCAAATTCCACCGTTCCGCTCTTCGCCTCAACCAGTCCGGTAATGGTATGAAGAATTGTTGTTTTTCCGGCACCGTTGGCACCGATCAGGGCAATGACTTCACCTTCATTAACTTCAAATGAAAGGCCTTTGATTGCCTGAATAACGCCATAATATACCTGTAAATCTGTAACTTTTAACATTGCCATGACACTACCTCCTACTCACCCAGATATGCTGTGATTACTCTAGGATCATTCAGAACAACAGACGGTTCGCCATGAGCCAGTTCCATACCGAAATTCAATACATAAAGGTACTCACAAATACCGGATACAAGCTTCATATCATGTTCGATCAAAAGAATCGTTACGTGGAATTTTTCACGGATCAGTTCAATCGTGTCCATCAATTCTTTCGTTTCGTTTGGATTCATACCGGCAGCCGGTTCATCAAGAAGGAGCAATTTCGGTTCTGTTGCAAGGGCACGGGCGATCTCAAGTTTTCTCTGCTTACCATACGGCAGATTGGACGCCAGTGCATCCGCATAGGTATCCAGTCCGAAAACCTTTAATATATCCAGAGCTCTTTCATCCATCTCTTTTTCTTTTTTGGAATAATTCCCAAAGTGGAAAAAGCTTTCAGCCAGACTGTATTCAATGTGATTATGAAGTGCAACCTTAACATTGTCCAATACAGACATCTTTGAAAACAGACGAATGTTCTGAAAAGTTCTGGCCACACCCGACTTACAGATATCTGTCGGTGTCTTTCCGACAAGCTGCTGTCCGTCCAGCTTGATCGAACCGTCACTCGGCTGATACACGCCTGTCAGAAGGTTAAAGGCCGTCGTCTTTCCGGCACCGTTCGGTCCGATCAGACCTACAAGTGCGCCCTGCTCAATATCCATATTCAGATCATCAACAGCACGAAGACCGCCAAAGGAGATTCCTAAATTTCTAACTTCCAGTAAAGCCATACTATTCTCCCTCCTTCTGAATGCTCATCGCCTTTTTAAGGTTACGTTTTTCAATAAGTGCAAGTTTAAACTTCGAATTGTTAAAGAGCATCATTGCAATAAGAACAACAGCGTATAACAACATACGGAAATCCGCTGCCCCACGGAGTACTTCCGGAAGCGCTGTCAATATTACCGCTGCAATGATCGCACCTTTAATATTACCCATACCGCCAAGAACAACCATAACAAGGATCTCAATAGACTTGTTGTAATCAAAGTTGATCGGTTTCAAAATACCAACGTTATGTGCATAAAATACACCGGCCATTCCGGCAAAAAATCCGGAAATAACAAAAGCCATTGTCTTAAATTTGCTGACTTTAATACCCACTGCTTCTGCTGCGATATAATTATCACGAACAGCACAGATGGCACGTCCGTGTCTGGATTTTACCAGATTGGAAATAACAAGGATCGTAATCAGAACAACAATATAAACAAAGGTAAAGTTTTTATAATTACTGTATGCTCCAATACCTGTCAGACCCTTTGCTCCGCCGGTCACACCAAGTGAGTTGATGACCGATTTAATGATCTCACCGAATCCCAATGTGACAATGGCCAGATAATCGCCCTTCAGACGAAGAACCGGAAGACCAATGATAAAACTGAACAGTGCTGCCATAATACCGCCAACAAGTAAACCGATAATCAGCTCAACCACAGGAGGCAGATCAAGTGCATTTGTTGTCAAAGCACCGGCATAAGCACCGATCGACATGAATCCCGCATGTCCCAGAGTCAGCTCTCCGAGGAATCCGACTAAAAGACAAAGGGAAACCGCCAGCATTACATTGATACAGCAAGGAATAATGATAGACATAGCCTGTCGTCCTAAAAATCCGCCTTTAATCAATGCCATGACTGCAGCATAAACCACAATCGCAATAATAATATTTAAAATCGTTGATTTGCTTATCTTTTTATTCTTCACAACCGACACCTACACTTTCTCTGCTTTCATCTTACCAAGTAAACCGGATGGTTTTACAAGTAATACAATAACAAGCACACCGAAAACAATCGCATCTGCGAGCTGTGTAGATATGTAAGCTTTTGATAAACTCTCGATAATGCCCAGAACGATACCCCCGAGCATCGCTCCCGGAATACTTCCGATACCTCCGAGAACTGCCGCAACAAAGGCCTTAATACCCGGCAGGGCTCCCAGCGTCGGAGATAAGGATTCATATTGACAGATAAACAGAATACCGGCAACTGCCGCAAGGGCCGAACCAATGGCAAATGTCATGGAAATTGTTTTATTCACATTGATTCCCATTAAAGATGCCGCGCCCTTATCTTCAGATACAGCTCTCATGGCACTTCCTGCCTTTGTTTTATTAATAAACCAGGTTAAAATGACCATTGCGATTACTGTTACGGCAAAAGTTACAATTGTGATTCCGGAAATATGAACGCCTCCGATTTTAATTGATGGCACTTTGATCACTGAGCCAAACGGAATCGGTGTTGCTTTAAAAATAAGCAGAGCCACATTCTGAAGAAAATAACTTACACCGATGGCTGTGATCAGTACTGCCAATGATGGTGCATTTCTCAATGGTTTATACGCAATACGTTCTACAAGCACACCGAGGACTGCACATGCAATAATAGTCAGAATAATGCACACAGGAACAGGCAGCCCCAGCAAAGATGTAAATACATAAAGGGCATAGGCACCAACCATAATAATATCGCCATGTGCAAAGTTAATCATCTTTGCAATACCGTATACCATCGTATATCCCAGAGCAATCAGTGCATAGATACTTCCCGTTCTCAATCCATTAATCAACTGTTCGATCAGATTATTAATCAGACTCATCACTCTCCACCTTTCTATATTATAGTATTATAGTGTTAAACTAAGTATATATTTTAATATAATCAGTTCCTGCTTGCAAGGATTTATCCGTAAAAAACCAATTTTTGTCAGTAAAACATGAAAAAAACGCCGATGTTCCCCGGAAAGGGACATCGGCGTCTCCTGCTTCAGCTTAAAAATCAGTATTATTCATACAGTGTATAAGCACCATCTTTGATCTGGATAAATTTACATCCTTTGTTTGGTTCACCATCTGCTGTCCATGTGATACCTTCACCTGTAAGACCATCTACTGTGATCTCTGTCATAGCTGCGATCAGATCTGCACTTTCAACAGAACCAGCTTTTTCCATAGCAGCTTTCATTGCATATATAGTATCATATGCGTCTGCTGCGAACTGGTCAGGTGTTGCTTTATAAGCTTCTTCGTATGCAGCTACGAATGCTGTAACATTATCGGATGGATCTGCTGCGAAGAATGGGCTTAAGAAAATAGCGTTTTCTACTGTAGATGCATCTGTTACTGTTCCAAGAACACCGTCCCATCCGTCACTGCCGAGGAATGGAAGTTCCATACCCATTTCTTTAGCCTGTTTTGTGATGTATGTAACCTGCTGATAATATGCCGGTACAAAGATAACTTCTGCATCTGTTCCCTTGATGGATGTCAGCTGTGTATTGAAGTCAACGTCAGAACCTGCGAAAGCTTCACTTGCTACAATCTCGCCTCCTTTAGCTGCAACTTCTTCTTCAAATGCTTCTTTGATACCCATGCTGTAATCAGAAGAATTATCATAAAGAACTGCAATCTTCTTATATCCAAGAGTTTCAACAGCCATATCAGCCATGCTTACACCCTGAGCCGGGTCTGTAAAGCAGACACGGAATGCGTTATCATTCTTTGTACAATCAAGTGCTGAACCGGATGGAGTGATCTGTAAAATACCATCTTCAGCTGTTAAATCTGTAATAGCAATACATGCACCACTTGTTACGCATCCGAGGATTGCATCTGCACCCTGGTCCATAACAGCGTTATAAGCCTGAATTGCTTTATCTTCTGTAGCTTCATCATCTTCAAAAATAAGGTTTAATGTATAAGTTGTATCGCCAACCTGTACACCGCCTGCTGCATTAATTTCATTGATAGCAACTTCAGCACCCTGTTTTACAGAGATACCGTAGGAAGCAGCGTCACCTGTCATAGGACCGATACCTGCGATTGTAAACACTTCACCGTCTGCTGTTGCTTCACCTGCTGCTTTTGTCTCATCAGCTGCTTTTGTTTCTGTTTTTCCTGAACCGCCGCATGCTGTTAAGGATGCTGCTGCCAGAGTTGCTGCCAATGCCACACTCATAAATTTTGTCATTTTCTTCATGTCGTTTTCCTCCTTATATTTTATCGTTTATTTTAATACCGCAATGCCCGTATTGTCAATGTTTTCTACATAATAATTCCAAAAAACAATTACTTTCACCTATGATTTTTCAGTAGTATAATGATTATATCCTACAATATCCAGGGAGGCTTAATAAATGATTTACACACCCATGACAAAAAAAGCGCTTTGCATTGCTTATAAGGCTCACGAAGGCCAGGTCGACAAAACAGGCGTTCCTTACATTTTCCATCCCTTTCATCTTGCTGAATCCATGACCGATGAAAATTCTACGATCGTCGCACTTCTTCATGATGTTATTGAAGATACAGACTGGACCATCGACGATCTGGAAAAAGAAGGATTTAATGAAGATATCCTTACAGCCCTGAAACTTATGACACATAACCCGGCAGAACCTTACATGGATTATATTTCCAGACTGTCAACGTGTCCTGTTGCCCGTCAGGTAAAACTGGCTGACCTTTATCATAACTCAGATCAGACACGGGTAGAAAATCCGGATGAAAAAATGCTTAAACGATGGGAAAAGTATGACCGCGCCATACAATTGTTAAAATCTGTCAATATACATTGACTTTTTTAGAAATACCTCATATACTGATTGCATAAGGGTGCGCCGCAAGATACGTCTTTCGGCAAACCACAGTATTTATTTTCAATACATCTGCTGACCTTTAAGGAATTTCCCGAAAGTGAAGACATGGATGATACATAAATGTATACCCTTACCCTGTCCAGCTCTTTCGTTGGACAGGGTTTTCTTTATTATTAAGATCTTCGTATCATAAGCACTTATATAATTTTCAGGAGGAACTATGGAAACGCGTATTGCAGTTATCGGAATTATTATCGAAAACCCGGACTCAGTGGAACGGCTGAATGACATTTTGCATCAGTATTCCCCTTATATTCTCGGACGCATGGGAATTCCCTACCCGAAACGCAGCCTGTCTATTATCAGTGTTGTCATTGATGCACCTCAGAATGTCATCAGCGCCCTTTCAGGAAAACTGGGTATGATCCCGGACGTCAGCACAAAAACTGTTTATTCCAAAATCTGACAGGAGGAACTTGATCCATGGGAAAACTGATCGATCTTATCAGCCGCCTAAAGGAAAACCGCTGCCTGGAACCGGAGGAATTTGTAACTTTACTCAACGGTCTGGAAGAAAACCCGGAAGATGCCTCATTTCTTCAACACGAAGCCAGGGAAACAGCCTTACACCATTTCGGAAAAGATATTTATATCCGCGGTCTGATCGAATTTACCAACTTTTGCCGGAATGACTGCTTTTACTGCGGCATCCGAAAAAGTAATCTGAATGCGGTACGCTATCATTTATCAAAATCAACTATTCTGGAATGCTGCCGTATCGGCTATGATCTGGGGTTTCGGACTTTTGTCCTTCAGGGCGGTGAAGATATGTCTTATACAGATCATGCCATGACGGACATTATTGCTTCGATCCGCCGTGCCTATCCGGACTGTGCTATTACGCTGTCTGTAGGCGAACGGGAAAAAGCGACTTATCAGGAATGGTTTGATGCCGGAGCTAACCGCTATCTTCTGCGTCACGAAACAGCTGACCCGGAACACTATCGAAAACTTCACCCAATGCGTCTTCGGAGTGAACACCGGATTCAATGCCTCAGAGATTTGAAATCTATCGGTTATCAGACCGGAACCGGTTTTATGGTCGGTTCTCCTTTTCAGACAACGGAACATCTGGCAAAAGACTTGCAGTTTATCCATGAATTTGAACCGGAGATGATCGGTATCGGCCCATTTCTCCCTCATTCGGAGACACCATTTAAAAACTGCGCTCCCGGAAGCATGCAGCGCACACTGCACTTGATCAGTATTCTGCGCCTCATGCGCCCAAATGCCCTGATCCCATCCACTACGGCCCTCGGAACGATTCACCCGGAGGGACGGGAACTTGGAATTCTCGCCGGAGCCAATGTGGTGATGCCAAACCTTTCACCCCTGGATGTGCGTAAGAATTATCTTCTCTACGACAACAAGATATGCACAGGTGAAGAAGCCGCAGAGAGTATTGACAAATTAAAAGAAAGAATATGCCGTATCGGCTACCGGATCGTGACCGACAGAGGCGACTATAAAAAAGGAGACGTTTGATATGTATGATGTAAAATCTTTAAAAGCCGAAGAATTTATTAATGACGAAGAAATCCAGGAAACCCTGAAATATGCCCAGGAAAATAAAAATAACCGTGCGCTGGTGGATGCTATTCTTAAAAAGGCGGAAGACATGAAAGGTATCAGCCACCGGGAGGCTGCCGTTCTTCTGGAATGTGATCTGCCGGATGAGGTTGAAAAAATGTTCCATCTGGCTAAAAAGATTAAAGACCGTTTTTATGGAAACCGTATTGTTATGTTTGCGCCACTGTATTTGTCAAACTACTGTGTCAATGGCTGTACATACTGTCCGTACCATTATAAAAACAAACATATTGCCCGAAAAAAACTGACTCAGGAAGATGTGCGCCGTGAGGTCATCGCTCTTCAGGATATGGGGCATAAACGACTGGCACTGGAAGCCGGAGAAGACCCGGTCAACAATCCGATCGAATACATTCTTGAATGCATTCAGACGATCTACAGCATTAAGCACAAAAACGGTGCCATCCGCCGTGTCAATGTCAACATTGCCGCAACCACAGTGGAAAATTACCGTAAATTAAAGGAAGCAGGCATCGGAACCTACATTCTCTTTCAGGAAACCTATAATAAAAAGAGCTATGAAGCCCTTCATCCTACAGGTCCAAAAAGCAATTACGCTTATCACACAGAAGCTATGGACCGTGCTATGGAAGGCGGTATCGATGATGTGGGACTCGGCGTACTCTTTGGTCTGAACATGTACCGCTATGATTTTGTCGGTTTATTAATGCATGCGGAACATCTGGAAGCCGCTCAGGGCGTGGGCCCTCACACGATCAGTGTCCCTCGTATATGCCCTGCGGATGATATTGATGTAAACACCTTCTCCAATGCTATTCCGGATGAAATTTTTGAAAAAATTGTTGCTCTCATCCGTATCGCTGTGCCTTATACAGGTATGATCATCTCCACCCGTGAATCCAAACGTGTGCGTGAAAAAGTGCTTCAGCTTGGCGTATCCCAGATCAGCGGCGGATCCAGAACAAGTGTTGGCGGTTACGTTGAACCGGAACCGGAAGAAGAAAATTCTTCCCAGTTCGATGTCAGCGACCGAAGAAGTCTTGATGAAGTCATCAACTGGCTTCTTGAAATGGGATTCATCCCGAGTTTCTGTACAGCCTGTTACCGTGAAGGCCGCACCGGCGACCGCTTTATGTCCCTCCTTAAATCCGGTCAGATTTCTAACTGCTGTCAGCCAAATGCACTGATGACATTAAAAGAATATCTGATGGACTATGCTTCTGAAGAGACAAAGAAAAACGGTGAAAAACTTATAGAAAAAGAACTTGAAAATGTGACAAACGAAAAAGTCCGCAGCCTCACAAGAGAACATCTGAAAGATATCGCTGAAGGCAAACGTGACTTCCGGTTCTAAAGCAGAAAAACTTCCTCTCCGGTGTTATAAAAAATGCACCTTTGAGGAAGTTTTTTATTCTTTAATAAACACAAACGTTTTTTCGTCCGATGCCTCTTTTGAAAACTGATAACCGAGGTGATCGAATTCTTTTATCTCGTCCGTATTTTTTGCCTGTCTCTCTGCCAAAAAACGCACCATTTCTCCGCGAGCCATCTTGGCAAACGTACCTTTTTCCACAATCTTTTCTTCTTTGTACTCGCCAAATACACATGTGATGAACCGGATATCCGGTGTCAGATAGGCTGAAACACATTTGCTGTATTCCTTCGACGCCAGATTAATAATCGTATCGGTTTCTTCGAATAACACATCGGCCAGACGTCTCCCCCAGAACTCGTACAGGTTTTTACAATCTTTTACCTGAACTTTAGCCTGCATCTCCAATCGATAAGGCACGACACCGTCCAGGGGCTTTAAAATACCGTAAAATCCGGACAAAATACGCAGATGTTCCTGAAGATAGGCAAGGGAAGTTTCATCCATCACCGTCGGTGCCATATATTGATACTGAATCCCCTCATAGGCTATCAGAGCAGGTGTAAGATTTCTCTTCAGATCCATATCCCGAAAACGTTCAAAATTCTGCTCTGCGATCTTATCATTACATTTCCAGAGAGCTTTTGCCTCTCCGTAGGAAAGACCGGATATATACCGGCGCAAAATATCCGTATCTTCAATAAACTCCGGGTATCCCTGAAATTCAAGGATATCCGGAGTTGTATTCATCTTCTTTGCCGGTGATATGATCATCCGCATATTATTTTACGATTTTGGAAATCTGACGGAATACAGGACATGTAGCGCCGCCCATAAGTTCAAAGAGCAGTGCTTCATAAGTTGTCACGATAACACCTTCCTGTTTTGCTCTTTCAATACCGAATAAACGATCTTCTTCATGTCTGGAACCGCATGCATCAACAACCATGATCGGCTGGAATCCTGCTTCTTTTAACTGAATACATGTCTGAAGTACACATACGTGAGTTTCTGTACCGCATACGATGATATTCTTCTTGCCAAGTCCATCCACTGCCTCTTTAATCGGAGCTTCTCCGTAAATGCCGAAGCTTGTCTTTTCCATATAGTTAAAACCTTCACCGAAAGTTTCAATAACAGAAGGAATTGTCATGCCGATACCTTTTGTATACTGCTGTGTCACAATCATAGGTACTTCAAGTAACTGTAAACCGGAAACAAGACGGTTCACATTTCTTTCAACAATTGCTTCATTATACATAGCCGGCATTAATTTTTCCTGAACATCAACAATAATAGCAGCTGTTTCATTTGCTTTAATAATCATAATCAATCTCCTCCTACATTAAATAGCCTCTCTAAGTATTTTACCATTCTTTCATACAATCGTCCAGTGGTGGTACTGGTATAAATTACTATTATACCGCTTTTATCTTCCCGGCAAAGGGCTCGATAAGTTTTTTTGGATTCCTGCTCTTCATAAGTTCAGACATCATACATACCCCTGACGCCCCGGCTTGCACAGCCAGATGTCCATGTTCCTCATTCATCCCTCCGATGGCAAACACAGGTATCGTCACCGAAGAACAGATATCCGACAAAAATCCCAGTCCTCTGGCTGGAAGGCCCTTTTTACAATCGGTTAAAAATATATGTCCTGCAATCAGGTAATCTGCCCCCGCATTCTGAGCAAAAATCGCCTCCTCCGGGCTGTGGACCGATACACCGACCCTGTTCCACCCTGAAAAATCCATCGCCTCATCCTTCATTTTCTTAAAATCCGACATGGATAAATGAATGCCCTTAATCCCCAGTTCAAGACTGATCTGCCAGAAAGTATTGACAATCAAAGGAACATGATACATATCGCATATCTCTTTACATTTCTGAGCTAACTCTTTATAAATCTCCGGATCCAGATCCTTCTCCCTGAGAATAAATCCATCCGGTCTTGCCGCCGCAACGCTTTCAATCTGAGCCAGATATTCTTTCTGATCCGAAAAAAATGTCCGATTACTGATAGCATAAATCATTCTTTACCCGCTCCTATAGCTAAACGATTAATCTGGGCCGCCATATAGCCGGCTCCAAATCCATTGTCAATATTTACAACAGAAACACCTTCCGCACAGGAATTGATCATTGTAAGCAAAGCAGACATTCCCTGCATATTCGCTCCGTAACCCACAGACGTCGGCACACCGATCACCGGTTTATCCACAAGTCCCGCAATAACCCCGGCAAGTGCACCTTCCATTCCTGCAATGGCCACCACACAATTGGCCTTCCGAATCAGCTCAGCTTTTGACAAAAGACGATGGATCCCTGCTACTCCCACATCATAGATGCGATCGACATAACAACCGAAAAACTCGGCTGTTCGGGCAGCTTCCTCGGCTACCGGAATATCTGACGTGCCTCCGGTGCAGACCGCAATGCGTCCTTCAAGTTTCGGAACATTATACTGAAGATAAATCGTTCGTGACAATTCATCATAAACAGCTTCCGGAAGCAGGTTTCGAACCGCCTCATACTGTTCTTTCGAAGCTCGTGTTCCCAATACATTACTCTGACGTTCCGCAAAACTCTCAAATATTTTTACCAGGTGTTCGGTTGTTTTTCCCGCACAATAAACAACCTCACCAAAACCGGAACGAAGTGCTCTGTGATGATCAAGTTTTGCAAAACCCAAATCCTCATATGGCAGTTTTTTTAAATATTCCTCTGCCGTCTTCAGATCCATCTCCCGATTCTGAACCTTCAATAATAATTCATGTACATCCATTTAATTTCCCTTTCCACCAAAGATAACCTATTCTAATTTACCATATCCCTGCAAAAATAAAAAGGATATCTTCCAACATTCTACGGAAAATATCCTTGTTTTATCATTACTTATGTTCTTCTTCCTTATGGTGTTCTTCCAGCTCTTGTTTATGATTCTTGAGCTCCCAATGGGTCAGCAATGTCAATGCAACTCGAAGAACTACAATACCGCCTACATGAAGCAGTGATTCCATATCTGCTACTACAACCGTTTTTAAAATCTCTCCTCCTAAAAGGAACTGAAGTGCCATACTCATACCTTCAGATAATTTTAAACCGGTTTCCGCATCCCTCTTCAAGCAATTGATAACGCCACAGATACCTGAAAAAATCAAAATCAGGATACCAACGATCTCAAAAGATAAAATAACATACTCAGCCACCATATACATTAATTCATGTCCATGATGTAATACTACCTCTTCCATAGTTCCACTCCTCTCTTTTCACCATTTTAATATATTTCCTCAGAGAAGTAAACCCGGAAATTGTTGAATTATACATATTATTTCAAAATAATATATATTTTATGTTCAAAATGCCCCCATTTTAAATTGGAGGCATTCATTTTTACTGTTCAATTTGTCTCCCGAGAAATCCGGCCGCTGCCATCGCCAGCTTTTTCTCCACCTCACCCATCGGCTCCTTCCGGTCTTTATTGGCAATAATAACCGATCCAATCACATCCCCCTCAGAAATAACCGGACAAATCACAACCGCTCCATAAGGCTGATTCTCTCCCTCTGTAAGCGGAATATACCCTTTGTCTAAGGCAGTAAAAGATACAATCTGACGATTTTCCAACACTTCTTCCACCGATTTGCTGACAGGCTTATTTAACAAATCTCTTTTTCCGTTTCCCGCTGCTGCAATATGACTATCTTTATCTGCAATGCTTACCAAATGTCCCGTACTCTGTGCCAGTGCTTCCGCATACGCTTTCGCAAAACCGCCCATTTCACCGATCGGTGAATATTTTTTTAAGATGATCTCACCTTCCCGATCCGTAAATATTTCAAGCGGATCACCTTCCCGTATATGCAGCGTTTTTCGAATCTCCTTTGGTACCACAACACGTCCAAGATCATCTATGCGTCGGACAATTCCTGTAGCTTTCATAATAAAAATCCTCCATTCACAGTACCTTTTAACGTTACTTTCCGTTTCTTTCCATAGTATCTGTAAATGAAAAATTTTTATTCGCCTGTATAATATCAACGAAAATCTCCGACACGCATACAGGAACCTTTTACTTTATCACTTTAAATCATTACACACTTGCAATTCATCATTAATTATGCTATATTTAAGCCATATTTTACTGATAAAACACAGATTGGAGATTAGACTAGTTATGGTAAAAAAGTGGACTGTCATCTTTCCCGCTCCTACCGGACCTGAAGAAAGATGTGCATACATTTATCTGCCGGAATCTTACAATGAAGATACTCGCCGGCGTTATCCTGTTTTATATATGTTTGATGGTCATAATGTATTCTTTGATTCAGACGCAACTTACGGCAAATGTTGGGGAATGAAAGAATATATGGATTTTACCGGCACAGAAATCATTATTGCCGCCGTTGAATGTAACCACAGTCCGGATAACGGACGGCTGATGGAATATTCTCCATACACATTTGATGATCCCTATTTTGGTCTGGTGACCGGTTATGGTAAAGCGACCATGGAGTGGCTTGTCCACACTTTTAAAAAGGATATCGACCGATATTATCGAACACTTCGGGGCCGTAATAATACTTTTATTGCGGGAAGTTCCATGGGCGGACTGATGAGTCTTTATGCCATTATCGCCTATAATAAGTATTTTTCCGGTGCTGCTGCCCTGTCACCTTCTCTCTGGACACATCCTGAGAACATTGAAAAGCTTATTCGCAGCACAAGAGTGCGTCCGAATACCCGCCTCTATATGGACTATGGATCCAGAGAATTACAGAATCACCCGGGCATGAAAAAACAATTTCAGCGAGTCACTTCTATGCTTTTAGCAAAGAATATTTTCCTGAACGCCCGAATCGTTCCGAATGGTGAACATTGTGAAGCGTGTTGGGAAAAACAGATTCCATTTTTTATGAACACACTTCTTTACAATTGACAAACTACATATCAGGAGAAAAAACTATGGAAATGCAATATTTTAAAGAGTACAGTCCCGCATTGAATCGGGATATGGAATGTAAAGTCTATGGACACGCCGGAAAACCGGTATTATTTATCCCTTGTCAGGATGGACGCTTTTTTGACTTTGAAAATTTTAAGATGACAGATGTATGGTCACCATGGATCGAAGCCGGCCAGGTTATGGTATTCTCCATTGACACAATCGACAAAGAAACCTGGTCCGATACATGGGGGAATGCCGAATGGCGTATTGACCGCTATGAACAGTGGATTACATACATTACCAGAGAACTTGTTCCTTCCATCCATGCCATGGTAAGAGACCGAAACGGTGAAGATGCAGATCTGGGAATCCTCACTTTCGGATGCAGTCTCGGAGCAACCCATGCAGCCAATCTTTTCTTCAGATTTCCTGAACTGTTTGACGGTACATTGGCATTAAGCGGTATTTTTACCTCCGAATATGGTTTCGGAACTTTTATGAACGAAAAAGTTTATATGAATTCCCCGGTTCACTATCTTGCCAACATGCCTGAAGATCATCCATACATTCCTATGTATAACCGCGGACGCTCCGTCATCTGTGTGGGTCAGGGTCCTTGGGAAGTGCCGGATTCTACACGCCAGATGGCAGATATCCTTCAGAGAAAAGGCATCCATACATGGGTAGACTTCTGGGGTTATGACTGTGCCCATGATTGGAACTGGTGGTACCGTCAGGTTGTTTACTTCCTGCCGTGGCTGCTCAGACAACGATAAAACTGTTATAAAATATAAAGTAAAGCGAGGAAATGTTATGAAAAATTTTATCTTTATCTCCCCTAATTTTCCAACAAATTATTGGATGTTCTGCCGTGAACTGAAAAACAATGGCCTGAACGTTCTCGGTATCGGTGATCAGCCTTATGATGAACTTGATCCAAATTTAAAAAACAGTCTGAATGAATACTATAAAGTCAGCAATCTGGAAAATGACGATGAAGTTTATCGCGCTGTTGCATTCTTCATTTACAAATACGGACGTATCGACTGGCTGGAATCCAACAACGAATACTGGCTGGAACGGGATGCAAGACTTCGTACAGACTTTAATATCACCAGCGGTTTCCAGACAGAAGATATTCCAAGAATCAAATACAAATCCAAAATGAAAGAATTTTACCAGAAAGCCGGCATTCCGACAGCACGCTACCATCTTGTGGATACCTTTGAAAACTGTATTGCTTTTTCAAGAGAAGTTGGTTATCCGATCGTTGCCAAACCGGATAACGGTGTTGGTGCATCCCACACATTTAAAATCAAAAATGATGACGACATGGCTTGGTTCTTCAGCGAAAAATGGCCGGAGATCACATATATTATGGAAGAATTCATCAACGGTGAAATTATTTCCTACGATGCCATCATTGATGCAAATGGCGAACCTTTATTTGAAACAGGAAATGTAACACCATTTTCCCTTATGGATGTTGTCAATAACGCAAGCAACTCCATCTACTATATCCAGAAAGATCTTCCTGAAGATACTCGAAGAGCCGGACGTGCAACAGTTAAAAGCTTTAACGTTAAAAACCGTTTTATCCACTTTGAATTCTTCCGCCTCCTTGATGACCAGGAAGGTATGGGTAAAAAAGGCGATGTTGTTGCCCTTGAAGTCAACATGCGTCCAAGCGGCGGCTTCACACCGGATATGATCAACTTCGCTCACAGTACCGATGTATATAAGATCTGGGCCGATATGATCGCATTTGGCTATTCGACAAAACCAGTCGGTGAGCATGCCTTCTGTGCTTACGCCGGACTTCGTGACGGCAAAAACTTCGTTATGAGCCACGACGATATTATGGCAAAATATGGCTCATGTATGAAGATGGTCGGCCGTATTCCGGATGTTCTCGCAGGTGCTATGGGTAATCAGATGTACATGGCAACCTTCCCTACAAGAGAAGCTATGGACGAATTCTATAAAGACGTTCTCGAATGTAGATAAAAACAACGGGGACAGGTTCCGTGACTCAATAGTTAAAAACTATCGAGTCACGGAATCTGTCCCCAATTAGTCCCATTTATAATATAAAATAAATAATATCGTCGATATAGACCATGAGATCGGATAACTCATCATAACTGTATTCATCCCCGGCCAGACAGAAGGTGCAAATATTGCCCACAAGCTCCTGATTCCAAAAGCACTTATTCCTGTAATGATCATTGGCACCAAACTGTTTCCTTTTCCTTTAATAACCCCGCTGAGAAGTTCCGTTCCTGTATAGGTAAAGTAGGTTGGAACAAGAAAAAATGTATATTGTAATCCTAATGTCATGACAACCGGATCCGTTGTAAAGATTCCAATCAAGGATTTGGAAAATGTCAGGATAGGAATACAAATCCCTGCTGTTAAACCGATAGAAATTCCTAATCCAGCCCATACGCCCTTACGTACTCTATCTATTTTTCCCGCACCATAATTTTGTCCAGTAAATGTCATCACTGCTGTCCCAAAAGCTGACATTGTCAACCAGAAAATACCATCCAATTTGCTGATTGCCGTCCAAGCGGCTACTACATCTGTGCCAAATAGATTAACCCTTGCCTGAATAACAATATTCGATACTGTATACAGCATATACTGAAAACCAGATGGTAATCCGATACGAATAATCTTATTTAAAACTTCCGAATATATCGAACATTTTCTTAATTCAAGTCGATAACTCTCCTTTGTTTTCAAAAGCGTCCTCAATACGAGACCTGCACTGGCTGTCTGAGACAGAACCGTTGCAAGAGCAGCACCAAAAATACCCATCTTAAAAATGGCAACAAAAAGAATATCCAAGCCAATATTCACAAATGTTGTAAAAATCAAAAAATATAATGGGCGTTTAGCATCCCCGACTGCACGAAGAATACCCGATCCCATATTATACAGCAGCGAAGGAATCACACCCAAAAAATACACTCTAAGATAAAGAATAGCACCTTCCATAACATCCGACGGTGTATTCATACACTTGAGTGCAAAGGGTGTCCCCCAAAAACCCAATACCATCAACATTAAACCAGACAACACTGCAAGTTTCATCGAAGTCCGAACCGCATAAGTCAATCGTTCATTGTCCCTCGCTCCATAACAGTGTGAAATCACAACACCTGCTCCCGCAGAAGCCCCGATAAAAAATCCTACCGACAAATCTACCAGAAGCCCCGACGTTCCACCCAAAGCCGCAAGAGCTTCTTTTCCCACAAATCTTCCTACCACAACCGCATCGATTGTCGTATACATCTGCTGAAAAATAGACCCAAACCAAATCGGAAAAAAGTATAATAATAAATTCTTCCATATACTTCCCCGAGTAATATCTCTGCTTGATGTCTTCTCCATAAAAATTCCTCCCTATCACTCATAACTATGCATCCAGTCCACGTTGATCAGATAAATGATAAATATAACCGAACGAATTCCGCATCATACGGATGCCATCCCGTTAAAAAAACAACCAGAAGAAAAATCAGACTTCCTGAAGATGCTACAGCCGCCAGTGCTTCACTTTCCAGAACATTCCCAAAAATCAGGGAATCCGCCATATTATATCACAATTTTCTCGAAAAATCTTCCAATCATTGCAATTCTCCTTTCCATCTGCTAATATGGATAAATAACGAAAAAAGAGAGGTTTAGATATGAGCGAAGAATTAAAAAATGACTGCAGCACTGAAAGCTGTTCAAGCGACTGCTCCACTTGCGGATGTGACTGCGGCAGCAGCACAGCAAATACCTATAAAACAATCACATTAACTTTAGAAGATCACTCAACTGTTACATGTGCTGTTGTAACAACTTTCCCGGTAGATGACAAAAACTATATTGTACTTCTTCCATTAGATGAAAAAGGCGAAAATCATGATGGTGAAATTTATATGTACGGATTTTCCACGACAGAGAATGGACAGCCGATTTTAACAAACATCGAAGATGATGATGAATATAAAAAGGCTGCCGATGCCCTCGGTAAGATTCTTGACCAGACAATGATGTAAAATATTCCGGAGCGATACTTTATGAAAAAAAAGAAGCCTCAGACAAGCTGCGACACTTGTCTTTATTTTACGTATGATGAAGACTATGAAGCCTACATGTGCGACATGGATATGGACGAAGATGAATATGCACATCTGATTTCCGATGACCGGTATTCCTGTCCATATTATAGAAATGATAATGAATATGCTGTTGTAAGAAAACAGATGTAAAGGGTGTCCGGGGGATGAGTTCACATCCACCCCTGGACACCCTTTTTCATAATTTAGAATCCTACCATAAAACAAAGTAAAATTGTAATAATACCGACGACAAGAGACACCACTTGATTCACCGTATTCTTTGAAAATACTCCGTATAAAACACCGACTATCGCAAAAGCGAATCCAATTACCGTACTTCTTATATACCATGCCACAATAAATCCAATTATAGATGCAATAGCGGCAAAATAACGTGTCACTGATTTTGAATTATTATCATATTCTTCAGATTTGTTTTTTATAGCTCCTAAAAACTTTGAAGTTTTTTTTGGTTCTTCATACTTGATGATTTGTAGTTTCTCGCCGCAATCCGGGCAAAAGCCGGCTGAATCGTCAAATGTGTGATTGCATTTTTTACAAATTTTCATCTTTATCCCCTTTTCTATTCTTTTATAAGACCTCTTTGATCTTTTCCAATACTTCTCTGGCTTTCAGAA
>JAEDDO010000012.1 GCA_016298055.1 Frisingicoccus sp. | reverse complement strand
ACTACTTCTGTTCATCGCAATTCACTTCTTATATCCTAAATAGAAATGAACGGTTTGTCAAGTGGATTTGGGGAAAATATCAAAAACTCTTCACTAGCAGAGACTTACCTGTCATTTCTGACGGCTGTTCCATGCCCATAAGTTCGATCAGAGTCGGTACGATATCTGCCAGACATCCGCCTTCACGAAGTTTGTAGGAAGGATCTGCATTTACAAGGATAAATGGCACCGGATTGGTTGTATGCGCTGTAAATGGCTCTCCGGTCGTCTCGTCGATGAGCTGCTCACAGTTTCCATGATCGGCACAGATAAACATAACACCCTCTTCTTCTTTTAAAGCCTCCACTGCACGTCCCACGCAGACATCCACAGCTTCCACAGCTTTGATGGCAGCTTCCTGCACACCGGTATGACCGACCATATCCGGGTTGGCAAAATTGATAATGATCACATCATATTTGCCGGAATGAATCGCTTCAACAAGCCGGTCACATACTTCATAGGCACTCATCTCCGGCTGAAGATCATAGGTGGCTACCTTCGGTGAGTTGACAAGAATACGATCTTCTCCCGGATTCGGTGCCTCTACGCCGCCGTTAAAGAAAAATGTGACATGGGCATATTTTTCGGTTTCAGCAATTCTGGCCTGTGTTTTTCCATGTTCAGCCAGATACTCGCCAAATGTTTCTGTGATGGAAACTTTATGGAAAGCGATCAGCTTATTCGGAATAGTCACATCATATTCTGTGAAGCATACATAAACCACATCGGCTCTTTCACCCCGGTCGAATCCGTCAAAATCATCACTGCAGAAAGCGCGTGTCAGTTCGCGGGCACGATCCGGACGGAAATTAAAGAAAATCACAGAATCCTTGTCATTTACAGTGGCTGTCGGTTTTCCGTCTTTTGTGATGACGGTAGGGAGCATAAATTCATCCGTTACTTCTTTTGCGTAAGAATCCGCTACAGACTGTACCGCATCTTCTGCCAGTTCACCTTTGCCGTAACGAATTGCCTCGTAGGCTTTCTGAACACGATCCCAGCGATTATCCCGGTCCATGGCATAATAACGTCCGGATACAGAGGCAATTGCGCCTGTACCGATTTCTTTAATCTTATTCTCAAGTTCTTCTACATAATCCTTTCCGGAAGCCGGAGGTGTGTCACGGCCATCAAGGAAACAGTGAACATAAACTTTTTCAAGACCATTTCTCTTTGCAAGTTCAAGAAGACCGTAAAGATGGGTATTATGACTGTGAACACCGCCATCGGACAAAAGGCCGAAAAGATGAAGTGAAGAATCATTCGCCTTGCAGTTGTTGACTGCCGCCATCAATGCTTCATTTTCAAAAAAAGTTCCATCCTGGATTTCTTTTGTGATGCGTGTTAATTCCTGGTAAACAATTCGTCCGGCACCAATATTGAGATGACCGACTTCAGAGTTTCCCATCTGACCTTCCGGAAGACCTACGGCCATTCCGCTGGCATATCCCTTTACAAAAGGATAATCTTTTTTGAGGCTGTCAAGAACAGGACTGTTGGCTTTAACTGCTGCATTGCCTTCTTCCTTATCATTCAATCCATAGCCGTCAAGAATCATTAATACTGTCGGTTTTTTATTCATGTTATCACCTGTTACTTTCTGAAATTATTATAACCTTTTATTGAAAAAATATTTCCCCACAATACTTATAGTATCAAAGGCCCTGTAAAATTACAAGGCCTTTCATAATCTTTCCTTATTTCATTTTCATAACTCTCATGGAATTTAAAATGGCAAGAACAGCCACACCCACATCTGCAAAAACCGCTGCCCACATATTGGCAATACCCATGGCACCTAAGATCAATATGATTCCCTTGACACTGAGGGCAAAAACAATATTCTGTGTGACAATGCCAAGTGTATTCCGGGCGATCCGGATAACCGATGCGATTTTTAAAGGATCATCGTCCATAAGAACGATATCCGCCGCCTCGATGGCTGCATCGGATCCCATACTGCCCATGGCAATACCGATGTCTGCACGGGAAAGGACAGGTGCGTCATTAATGCCGTCACCGACAAATGCCAGTTTTTCCTTATCAGAGAGAGAATTTAAAAGCTCTTCAACCTTTGTTACTTTATCTGCCGGGAGGAGATCCGCAAATACGGTATCGATACCAAGTTCCCTGGCAACTGCCTGACCCACATCTTCTTTATCTCCTGTCAGCATGACGCTCTTTTTCACACCGCTTGTTTTTAAAGCGGCCAGTGCTTCTTTTGCTCTTGGTTTGATCTCATCGGAAATGAGAACAGAACCGGCATAGACATGATCAACAGCCACATAGACAATGGTACCAATCTCTTTATTTTCTGTAAAATCAACCGCATATGTGTTCATCAGTTTTGCATTGCCTGCGAGAACGTTATGCCCGTCAATGAGGGCTTCGATGCCCTGTCCGGCAATCTCCTTAACATCTGTTACCCGTTCTGTATGGACAGGTTTTCCATAAGCCTGACGAAGGGCTGCTCCGATCGGATGTTCGGAATAACACTCAGCAAGTGCTGCCGTCTCAATCAGTTCCTGTTCCGCCATGGATACGGGATAAATACCATTGACTTTAAATTCGCCTTTAGTCAGCGTACCTGTTTTGTCAAAAACGATCGTGTTCATCTTTGCGAGTGCCTCAAGATAGTTACTTCCTTTAACAAGGACACCAATGCGGGATGCGGCACCGATGCCGCCGAAGAATCCTAACGGAACGGAGATAACAAGGGCACATGGACATGAGATGACGAGAAAACTGCAGGCGCGAAGCATCCAGTCCTGCCATCCGCCGCCGAGAACAATCGGAGGAATGACAGCCAATGCGGCTGCTCCGATGACAACGACCGGTGTATAGTAACGTGCAAATTTTGTAATAAAGTTCTCAACTTTAGCTTTTTTGCTGCTGGCATTCTCTACCAGCTCGAGAATCTTTGATACGGTGGAATCATCGAATTCCTTCGTGACGCGGACTTTGAGAAGGCCATTTCCGTTGACACAGCCGCTGATGATCTCTTCTCCCTCGGAAACCTTCCTTGGTACCGATTCACCTGTCAGGGCCGATGTGTCCACAAAAGAAGTTCCGGAAAGGACAATGCCATCCAGAGGAATACGTTCTCCCGGTTTGATGACAATGGTGCTGCCGATCTCAACATCATCCGGGTCGACCTGTTCGAGTTCACCGTTCACTTCAATGTTGGCATATTCCGGATAAATGTTCATAAGATCCGAAATAGACTGGCGTGACCGGTTGACAGCATAACTCTGAAACAACTCACCTACCTGATAAAAAAGCATAACGGCGACAGCTTCCTCATATTCCCGAACGGCAAATGCTCCAAAAGTGGCAATGCACATAAGAAAGTTTTCATCAAAAATCTGGCCATTGCGTATGTTTCTTACAGCACGATACAAAATATCCCATCCGACAATAAGATAAGGAATCAAAAACAAAAGGAATGCCAGAGGAAGACGGAAATTAAATTCCAGCTTTCCCATATGCTCAGCAATAAAAAGCGGTACAAAGATGAGTGCTGCAATAATAATACGGGCCAACATGTTCTTTTGTTTTTTTGTCATGATACCCTCCTCTTATAAGACGATCTGGCAGTCCGGCTCGACTTTATTGCAGACTTTTACGACTTCTTTCATAATACGGTCGAACTGATCTTCTTCGGCTGTGATGGTCATCTTCTGTGTCATGAAGCTGACGGAAGCATCTTCCACACCGTCGATCTTTTTAATTGCATCCTCCATTTTTGCTGCACAATTGGCGCAATCCAGGTCGATTAATTTAAATTTCTTTTTCATAATATATATCCCCTTTCAAAAATAGTTCATATGATTAATTGTTCATATATTTATATTATATATCTTTTGCACCAATAGTCAATAGTTTTCCTCAAAAATATGGACAAAAAAACAGCCCGATTGTATTTTTTACAATCGGACTGAATAGTATCGGAGTGATTATTTGTAGTTTACGATAGCTCCAAAATCTTTTTTAAGGCTGGCACCGCCGACAAGACCGCCGTCAATATCTGGCTGTGCAAAAAGTTCCGGTGCGCTTGCAGCGGATACGCTTCCGCCGTACTGGATGCGGATAGCTTCTGCTGTATCGGATCCGTAAAGCTCTTTGATGCACTGACGGATGGCTGCACATACTTCTTCTGCCTGTTCGGTTGTTGCCACCTTGCCTGTTCCGATAGCCCAGATCGGTTCATAAGCGATGACAGCTTTTGCAGCCTGATCAGCTGTAACATTCAGGAAAGCAATTTTAATCTGCTGACGGATCCAGTCAATGGTGATTCCCTGCTCTCTCTGAGTCAGAGATTCGCCGCAGCAGATGATCGGAGTTAATCCGTGTTCAAAAGCTTTAAGCACTTTTTTGTTTACAGTTTCATTTGTTTCTGCAAAATATTCACGGCGTTCGGAGTGACCGAGAATAACATATTCCACACCTGCGTCTGTCAGCATATCCGGTGCGATCTCACCTGTAAAAGCACCCTTTTCTTCAAAGTACATATTTTCAGCACCGATATGGATATTTGTTCCTTTGCATGCCTCTACAGCAGGGATAATATCGATGGCCGGTACACAAAATACAACATCAACGTCTTCGCTGACAACTAATGGTTTTAATTCTTCAATCAGAGCAACAGCCTGAGAAGGTGTCATGTTCATTTTCCAGTTTCCTGCAACAATTTTTCTACGCATATTTCAAATCCTCTCTTATTTATCGTCAGCTGCTACAACACCAGGTAAATCTTTTCCTTCAAGGAATTCCAGAGATGCACCGCCGCCTGTGGAGATATGTGTCATCTGATCTCCAAATCCAAGCTGGTTAACTGCAGCTGCGGAATCTCCGCCGCCGATAATCGTTGTTGCATCTGTTTCAGCCAGAGCTTTTGCAACAGCAATCGTTCCTTTTGCGAGAATAGGATTCTCAAATACACCCATCGGTCCGTTCCATACAACGGTCTTTGCACTCTTTACGGCATCTGCATATTTTTCTGCAGTTGCTGTACCGATATCAAGACCCTGCATATCTGCCGGAATCGCATCTGCAGGTACAACAGTTACAGGGATTTCGGCATCGATTGGATTTGGGAAATCCTTTGCAATTGTTGTATCGATAGGTAAGTAAAGATTCTTTCCAAGTGCTTTTGCCTTGTCCATCATCTCTTTACAGTAATCAATTTTAGAATCATCTACTAAAGATGTACCGATCTCATAGCCCTGAGCTTTGAGGAATGTGTAAGCCATACCGCCGCCAATGATCAAAGTATCGCATTTTTCAAGCAGGTTGGAAATAACGTTGAGTTTGTCTGCAACTTTAGCACCGCCTAAAATAGCAACAAAAGGTCTTACCGGGTTGTTAACTGCATTTCCGAGGAAATCGATTTCTTTCTGCATCAGGTAACCTACAGCACATGTATCTACATATTCTGTAACACCTACGTTTGAGCAATGTGCACGGTGTGCTGTTCCAAATGCGTCGTTAACGAAAACATCACAGATAGAAGCAAGATCTTTGCTGAAGGCTTCGCCGTTCTTTGTCTCTTCGATACGGTAACGTGTGTTTTCAAGAAGGATCACATCGCCCTCTTTCATAGCTTCCACAGCAGCCTTTGCATTCGGTCCGACAACTTCGTTGTCAGCAGCAAATTTTACTTCCTGACCGAGTAATTCGGAAAGTTTAACAGCTACCGGTGCAAGCGAAAGTTCCGGTTTTGGTTCACCCTTTGGTTTTCCGAGATGAGAACATAAAATAACTTTTCCACCGTCATTTATTAATTTTTTGATTGTAGGAAGAGCGGCTGTCAGACGGTTTGTGTCTGTAATAACACCATCTTTTAACGGAACGTTAAAATCGCAGCGGCAAAGTACCCGTTTTCCTTTTACATTGATATCATCAACAGATTTTTTATTTAATCCCATGGCTTTCTGCCTCCATATTTTTATTTTTTGCCGGGACATAAGTTTTTGTCCCGATAATACTTAAAAAGATCCGGCCCTTTGGACCGGACCTTTATGGTCAAGCTGAATTATGCTAATTCAGAGAAATATTTGATTGTACGAACCATCTGGCTTGTATAGCTGTTTTCGTTATCATACCAGGATACAACCTGAACTTCGTATAAATCATCAGAAATCTGGCAAACCATCGTCTGTGTTGCATCGAACAGAGAACCATATGTCATACCAACGATATCGGAAGATACGATCTCATCTGTATTGTAACCGAAGGATTCGTTAGCAGCTGCTTTCATAGCTTCATTGATACCTTCTTTTGTTACGCCTTCTTTTTTAACAACAGCTGTTAAAATAGTTGTAGAACCTGTTGGTGTAGGAACACGCTGAGCGGAACCGATGAGTTTGCCGTTCAGTTCAGGAATTACAAGACCGATAGCTTTTGCTGCACCTGTGGAGTTTGGAACGATATTCACTGCAGCTGCACGAGAACGTCTTAAATCACCTTTTCTCTGTGGGCCGTCAAGTGTCATCTGATCACCTGTATATGCATGGATTGTACACATGATACCGGACTGGATCGGTGCATATTTATTTAATGCATCTGCCATAGGTGCCAGACAGTTTGTTGTACAGGATGCTGCAGAAATAATAGTATCTTCTGCTTTTAATGTTTCATGGTTTGTGTTGTAAACGATTGTTGGTAAGTCGTTTCCAGCTGGTGCGGAAATAACAACTTTACGAGCACCTGCATTGATATGAGCCTGTGCTTTATCTTTGGATGTGTAGAATCCGGAACATTCAAGAACAACGTCAACCTTTAATTCGCCCCATGGACAATTGTTTGCATCCGGGAAAGCATAGATACGGATTTCTTTACCGTCAACTGTGATGGAATCTTCACCTGCTGTAACCTTATCAGCCAGTGCATATCTTCCCTGTGAAGAATCATATTTTAACAGGTGTGCCAGCATAGCCGGGCTTGTTAAATCGTTGATTGCCACAACTTCATATCCCTCAGCACCAAACATCTGACGGAATGCTAAACGTCCAATACGTCCAAATCCATTAATTGCTACTCTTACTGCCATAGTATACTTCCTCCTCAATATAAATATAAATTAAGATACTTCTATTTTACCCAATTCATGAATAAAATTCAAGTTAATTGTTAATATTCTGCTAATTGTTTGACATCTTGTACAAAGTCTACTATATTTAGTTTAAACAAAACAAGGAGGTTCGACAAATGATCACAAGTGATATTCATATGCACTCAGCTTTTTCTTCGGATTCAGAAAGTTCCATGGAATCGATGATTGAGGGAGCCATTGAAAAAGGGGTAAAGACGATATGCTTTACAGAACATCTGGATTACGAATATCCGCCGGAAGACGGTAAAGTTATTTTTGAAGTGGATCTGGATGCCTATCAAAAAAAAATAAAGGAATTACAGGATGTTTACAGAAAGCAAATCGAGGTTCTCTTTGGAATCGAATTTGGTCTGATGCCCCATCTGGCCGACAGATATGAAAAAATAGCCGAAAGTTATGATTTCGATTTTATCATCGGTTCTTCCCATCTTATTCCGGCACCATGGTATAAAGAAGATATAGACTATATACAAAAATACGGGAAAGCCCCGGTTTCGATGATCCACGGTGATCCTTATGAGAAAAGATTCTGGGAAGATCGTTCAGTAGAAGAAATCTGCGGAAAATATTTTCAGACAATCGTGGACAACATTGCTGCCTTCAAAAATTTTGATACCTATGCCCACATTGACTATCTGATTCGTTATGCTCCCCGGAAAAATGAAAATTATACTTATAAAATGTATAAAGAAATTCTCGATGAGGTTTTAAAAGCAATTATTCGTGAGGGACTGGCTTTAGAAATTAATACAGCCGGTTACAAATACGGTCTCGGACAGCCAAATCCTCAGGCGGATATTTTAAGCCGGTACCGGGAACTTGGCGGTGAAAAGATCACCATCGGCTCGGATGCTCATAAACCGGAGCATATTGCTTATGACTTTAAAAAAGCCGAGGATCTTTTAAAAAGTCTCGGCTTTAAATACTATACAATTTTTAGAAAACGTCAGCCTCAGAAGATGCCTTTATAAAAGGATCTCTTAAAACGGCATAAAGTTCTGCTTCGGTTGCTTCACGGTAAGGAAGCGTATAGAAAATATCTGTCAGTCCAAAGGTGATCGCACCGAGCAGGGCCCATCCGAAAAATGAGAGATCTAAAATAAAGATATTCAGCTTGTGTCCCTGTGTCATATCTTTACTGAGCTGGATGGCATCCTTTGTGGAAAGATTCGGGGTTTCGGAAAGAATATAAGGTACCATCCGGTAAGAATAACTCTTGACGATTCCCGGAATGATAAAGAGCAATGTCCAGAGAAACGTATAAAGTTTTACAAAAAACATGGTCTTTACTACCGGCACAAAATAATCTTTGTTAAAAGGAAAAGCCAACTCTCCCACACTCATTTTTTCTTTTCGGCTCCTGTAAAAGAAACTTGCCATTCCCACATACAGAGGATTAAAAATAAAATAATTTAAAGCAATCTGAAGCAGGATGATGATCACCGCATAAAAAGCTAATCCGGTTGATAAAAAAGCGGAAAGCATGCCCATTCCCGATTCAGAGAGGACGTAACGTTCAACGTAGTCCTGTGTCTGGGATACGGCAGCATCCTGTTCATAAACGGTATTTCCGTTAATCTTGTAGGTTGCTGTCGGTGCTGTACCTCCATTGCCTGTTAAAAACTGGAGTACTAAAATAATAAAACATACCGCCACTGCTGACCAATAATACCGCTTAAAACTGACTTTCGCACGCTGTTTTAATTCTGAACGTGTCCACATCATATAGCAATCCCTCTTTTCGTTATTTCAAAATGTTTTCGATAATTCCGCCACCGACAACATGGTCACCGTCATACATGACAAGAGCCTGACCCGGTGTGATGGCACGCTGAGGTTCATCAAATGTACAGCGGAGCAGACCGTCTTTTGTCATGGATACGGTTGCCATGGCTCCCGCGTGGGCATAGCGGACTTTTGCATGAACACGCACTTCTTCTCCCGGTTTCGGGCATTCCACAGACATCCAGTTCACATTCGAAGCAGTAAGGGATGAACGGAACACATCCTCGTTATTACCGATAACGACTTCATTCGTCTCCGGACGGATTTCCGTGACAAATACGGGATGGCCCATAGACAGATTCAGTCCTTTTCTCTGGCCGATCGTATAGTGGGTAATACCTTTGTGTGTACCAATGATATTCCCTGCCTGATCGACAAAATTGCCTTCCGGAAGTTTCTTGCCCGTATATTCGTACAGGAATTTCTGATAATTTCCATCAGGTATAAAACAGATATCCTGACTGTCCGGTTTGGAAGCAACCGGAAGTCCAAAATCCTCGGCAATCTTTCGAATCTCATCCTTTGTGTAATCGCCTACCGGCATGAGTGTACGGGATAACTGTTCCTGAGTCAGATTGTAAAGTGCGTAGGTCTGATCTTTGCGTGAAGGGGCTTTCTTTAACGTATAACGACCATTCGGAAGTTTGACGACCCCTGCATAGTGACCGGTGGCAATATAATCACCGCCGATGGAAAGAGCTCGATGTAAAAGGGCTTCCCACTTCACATAACGATTGCATCGAATGCAGGGATTCGGGGTACGCCCCCGAAAATATTCCTGCACAAAATCTTCTATGACCCAGTCTTTGAATTCCTGCTTAAAATTCATAACATAATAAGGAATATCCAGACGATCTGCCACACGCCGGGCATCATCCACCGCACTAAGTCCGCAGCATCCGCCGTTTTCTTCCTGGATGGCCTGCTCTTCGTCCTGCCAGATCTGCATCGTTACACCGACCACATCATAGCCCTGTTGTTTCAGAAGAAGAGCCGCCACAGATGAATCCACACCTCCGGACATCCCCACAATGACTTTTTTATTGCTCATAGATTAATAATCTTCTTCCTCTTCTTCTTCTCCGATATCGGACTTTGGTTTTGAAAGACCTTCAATCTTGATGCCGTTTTTCTCAGCATAATCCCACAGAGCCGCATGAATTGCTTCTTCTGCAAGAAGTGAACAGTGTACTTTTACCGGAGGCAGACCGTCAAGGGCTTCCATAACAGCCTTGTTGGTAACTTCAAGAGCTTCATAAATTGTTTTGCCTTTGACAAGTTCTGTTGCCATACTGCTTGTAGCAACAGCTGCACCGCATCCGAATGTTTTGAATTTTACATCCTGAATAACCTGGTTTTCGTCGATATCAAAATAGATACGCATAATATCTCCGCATTTTGCGTTTCCAACAGTTCCCACACCGCTGGCATTCTCAATTTCTCCTACATTTCTTGGATTCTGGAAATGATCCATTACTTTTTCACTGTACATATTTTAATCCTCCTATTTATGTGCCTTTACAAAATCTTCGTATAATGGTGACATTGATCTCAAACGTTCGACAATGCCTTTAATCTTTTCAACAACATAGTCCATTTCTTCACGGGTATTGTCTTCGCCCAGTGTCAGACGCAGAGAACCGTGAGCGATCTCGTGCGGCAGACCGATGGCAAGAAGAACATGGGACGGATCAAGAGATCCGGAAGTACAGGCAGAACCGCTGGAACCGCAAATGCCTGCCATATCCAGCATGATAAGAAGGGATTCACCTTCAATAAACTGGAAACTGAAGTTGGCGTTATTCGGAAGACGGCGTTCTCTGTCACCGTTCAGGCGTGTGTACGGTACTTCGGCAAGAATACGGTCGATGAGATAATCTCTCAGTTCGGTTTCCTGTTTGATGCGTTTGTCCATCGTTGCTATTGCAATTTCGACAGCTTTACCAAAGCCGACAATGCCCGGTACATTCTCTGTTCCGGCCCGGCGTTTACGTTCCTGTGCACCGCCGTGGATAAAGGAACGGATCTTTACACCCTTGCGGATATAGAGAAAACCGATGCCTTTCGGACCATTCAGTTTGTGTCCGCTGGAACTGAGCATATCAATATTTAATTCGTCAACATCGATCGGTATCTGTCCGAAAGCCTGGACAGCATCTGTATGAAAAAGGATACCGTGTTCTCTGGCAATTGCTCCGATTTCTTTGATCGGCTGAATTGTACCGATTTCATTATTGGCAAACATGACAGAGATTAAAATTGTTGTCGGACGGATTGCTTTCTTTAATTCGTCAAGTTTAATGATACCGTTTTCATCCACATCGATATAAGTTACTTCATATCCGCGCTCTTTCTCAAGATATTCGCATGTGTGAAGAATGGCATGATGTTCGATTTTTGATGTGATAATATGGTTTCCTTTATTCTTGTAAGCTTCAGCTGTTGCAACAAGTGCCCAGTTATCTGCTTCTGAACCGCCGGCTGTAAAATAAATGTTGGCAGCGTCTGTTCCAAGTGCTTTGGCAATCGTCTCACGGCTATGTGTGACCGCGGATTTATTTTTGGAACCAAGTTCGTAAACCGTGGAAGGGTTTCCATAATTTTCTGTAAAATAAGGCAGCATTGCTTCGACAACTTCCGGACGTGTCGCTGTTGTAGCGGCATGATCCAGATAAATCACTTTGTTATCCATTTTTTTCGTCTCCATTCATTAATTATTTTGAACAATAGGCTTTTTGTCCTTTTTGCTCTGTCATTCCGTCACTGTTGAGTACAAGTTCCTCCAAAGTTATGGCATCCATCGTATCATTAATACTATTATTAATACGCTTCCATACATATTTTGTGACACAGGAACCGTACTTCGCACACTGACTTTCACTGTCGGGACAGTCCACAATGACCATATTCCCTTCAAGTGCCCGAAGGACATCGCCTACAGAGATATCTTCGGCAGGTCTGGATAATTGATAACCGCCATTTGTTCCTCGAATACTGTGTACTAAACCGGCTTTTTTTAATTTGGCAAAAAGCTGTTCCAGATAACTCTCAGACAATTCCTCTCTGGCGGCAATTGTGCTGATGGAAACCGGCTCATCTTTTGCGTACATAGCCAGAGCCACAGCTGCTCTCAGACCATAACGGCCCTTTGTTGAAAGTTTCATCCTCTCACCTCAAATATATCCGACTAAATTACTCGGATTTATGGTCATAGAATACCACTGAATTTCACGGCTGTCAATACAGTTTTTCTCAATTATACTGTAAATTGACAGCCGATGTACTTCTTTACTGCAATAATTTAAGAAAATCATCTTCGGTTAAGATCGGGATGCCAAGTTCCCTTGCTTTTTTGTTTTTTGATGATGTGGATTCGGCATCATTATTGATCAGATAGTGGGTTTTTGAGGATACGGAACCGGCAACCTTTCCGCCCTTTGATTCAATGAGACTTTTGAGCGCATTGCGGTTGGAAAAATGATGGACACTGCCTGTGATGACAAAGGTTTTTCCTTCAAAAATCTTTGAATCTTCAGATATTTCTTCTTTTTCCAATTGAATCTCCTTGAGAAGTGCATCTGCTTCTTTCCGGGATTTTTCATTCGAGAAAAAGGCTTCAAAGTTTCTGGCGATAACCGGTCCGATGCCTTCAATTGCTGTCATATCTTCTTCGGATGCAGACATGATGGCTTGAATATCGTCCTTAAAATATCGGCAGATAAGTTTCGCATTGGAAAGGCCCACACCGCTTATTCCAAGGCTGTAAATAAAACGCGCCGTCGGTATCTTCTTTGATTTTTCGATTGCCTGAATAAGGTTTGTATAAGATTTTTCTCCCATACCTTCCATACCGATAATTTCATCTTTATACCGGTCAAGATGAAAAATATCTTCCAGACTCTGGATAAAACCTTTCTGGACAAATTTTTCCAGTGTTGCCTCTGAAAGGCCTTCGATATTAAAGGCATCCCGGGAAACAAACAGAGTCAGCCGTTTGATGTGTTTCGCTTCGCATTCCGGATTCGGACAGGTAAGGACTTTGACATCATTTTCTTTTAAAATTTTTGTCGGCTGGTGGCAGACCGGGCAAAGTGACGGGATTTCAAGCGTGCCGCTTCGTGTCAGATTTTCACTGATCTGGGGAATGATCATATTGGCTTTATAGACCAGCAGCTCATCACCCAGGCCTAACTGGAGACTCTCCACAATGCTGACGTTGTGAATACTTGCTCTTGAAACGGTCGTTCCTTCCAGCTGTACCGGTTCGAAAATGGCCACAGGATTGATAAGTCCGGTTCGTGAGGCGCTCCACTCTACTTCCAGCAAATGGGTTTTTTCGGTTTCATCTGCCCATTTAAAAGCGATCGAATCTCTCGGAAATTTTGCGGTTGCGCCGAGCGACCGGCTGTAGGCAATGTCATCAAAGGTGAGAACAAGCCCGTCGGAAGGAAGGTCATTTGTCTCTATATGTTCGGAAAACCACAAAACAGTGTCTTCGATATTCTCCTTGTTGACAATTTTATATTCAACCGTCTCAAATCCCTGACTCTGCAGCCATTCCATCTGTTCTTTCCGGGAATTTGTTTCAATATCCGGATTCTGTCTGACCAGAGTAAATGCGAAGAAGAAAACACTTCTTTTTGAGGTGATCTCATTGTTTAACTGGCGCACAGAGCCGCTGCACAGATTTCTCGGATTTTTATATTTGGCATCGACGGAATCGATGGATGCGTTGATTTTTTCAAAATCCGAATATTTAATCACAGCTTCACCGCGAAGGACCAGTTCACCTCTGTAAGGGATCCGATGGGGAATATTCTTAAAAACTTTTGCATTATTTGTGATGACTTCGCCTGTGATGCCGTTTCCTCGTGTGACGGCTTTAAAGAGTTCACCGTCCCGGTAAGTAAGAACGATGGTAAGACCGTCCAGTTTCCAGGATAAAAGTCCGGTGTGATTGCCGATCCATGTCTGCAGTGCCGAAACATCCTTTGTTTTGTCGAGAGACAACATGGGCGATTCATGGTTTTCTTTCGGAAGATCACTTAATACCTCATATCCTACATGAATCGACGGGGAATCTGCCAGGGTGACGCCGGTCATTTTCTCAAGTTCCAGCAGTCGGTCATATCCTTTATCATATTCATAGTTTGTCATTATTTCGCGGGATTCCTGGTAATAGGCACGGGATGCAAGATTCAGTTCCTTTACCAGTTCGCGCATCTCACGGATCAAATCACTCATGAGACAACCCTCCTCTTAATGTTTTCAGTTCATGACCTTTGACTTCGCGCCATTCCCCTTCTTTAAGGTCTCCCAGCTCAATATTCATAATGCGGATACGTTTTAATGTAACCACCCGATATCCAAAATATGCGCACATGCGGCGGATCTGGCGGTTAAGACCCTGGGTCAGGATAATTCGGAAGGTGTAGGCGTCGATTTTCTTGATTTTACACGGACGGGTTTTCTGTCCCAGTTCTTCAAGCCATACCCCCTGGCTCATACCCCGGAGAAAATCTGCCGTTATCCGGCTTTGAACACGGACCTCATATTCCTTTTCATGATAGTTGCGGGCTTTTAAAACCGAATTCATAAGCTCACCGTCATTTGTCAGAAGAATAAGACCGGTGGACTCCTTATCAAGACGGCCTACCGGGTAAACGCGCTGCGGATAATTTAAATAGTCAATAATATTATCTTTCTCTTTGCTTGAACAGACAATACCTGCCGGCTTATTCATGGCAAGAAGGATCTTTTTCTCTTCATCTCCATTTACTTTTCTTCCGTCAAAATAAATGTCCTCTGTTCCGTCAACTTTTTCACCCATCGATGCTGTGTGACCGTTGATCGAAACTTTACCCTCTTCTATGTATCGGTCAGCCTCTCTACGGGAACATATGCCCTGAGCGCTTAAATATTTGTTTAATCGGATTTTTTCCATTCTTCCTGTCATTCCTTTTCTTTGTTAATTCATACTCAATGAAAGAAAAAGGTTTCTATTCCTCATCATTGGCAATAGAAACCTTTTGTCCGCTGTAAATATGCCGGATAAAATCTTTTATTATTCAGCAGCCACCGTTTCTGCAGTTTCTTCCGGCTGGGATTCTGTCTGATCTGTGGATGTTTCCGTCTGGGACTCTCCTGTTTCAGGCAGACTTTCTGTTTCCGGTGTAGAAAGACCGTTAACAAAATTTTTCAGTGCTTCATCCTTGGCACATGCTTCTTCTTTCTCATGATATACGGTTGTCATGAGTTCGACCACTTCCTCATCCTCATATAACTGCTGAATATACTGGAGTGTTGCTGCGTCATATTCGTAGGCACCTGTTGAAGGATTTTTCTCACCGCGGTAAATGTAAAGCGCTCCCTCCGGTGAAGTTTTTACGTACACCATCGTAAGATTCGGTACAGTTGTGCTGATATCATGAATCTTCAAGTGATCATAGATAAAAACAAAGTAAGAGTTTTCTTCAAGACCGCGTTTCGTATAACAGGTCGTATTCGAATAACCTTCAATGACTTCTGAAGTAGATGAAAGAACATCACTGCTGATCGTATCTTCTGTATTATAGACCTCCTTCAGACTGTTGACATCTCCGTTTGTCAGTGCATCACGGTACTTTTTGATCAGAAGATTAACTTCCGGATACTTATCCTTCAATAAGTGATCCTTTGAAATCTCATCTTCACTGATAACAACACTCTCAGAAGGCTGGTCCGCCTGTGTCTTTGTCTCTTTGGATTTATCTTTCACGGAAAAAATAATACCGGCAATTCCTGCTGCGATGACTATAATCGATAAAATAACAATAAGTACTGTCTTACCAGGGCTTGTCTTCATAATATTCCTCCTTTTTATCTCTCTCATTGTATCAAAAAACCCCTATCCCGTCAATGGGGACGGTGGTTTCCTTTATTTTTGTTCAAAAAGGCATTGCAATTTTCAAAATAATATAGTAGAATACTACTTGCACCCGTAGCTCAGTGGATAGAGCAATGGCCTCCGGAGCCATGTGCGTGGGTTCGATTCCCGTCGGGTGCGTTTTCCATTGGGGACGGTGTTTCTGGCTTTTTTATTGTCCCTTATGGCTCTAAGTTTTTTCTTATATTCATCTCATCAGGCTATTTTAACAGATTGAAAGCAATGGCCTGTTTTTTTTATTTATTACATTTCTTTTCAACGATTTTTCCAAATTAATCCAATTAAAAAAGGAGTTTTTTATGCCGAGAAAAGCAAGACAACAGAGCAGCTTGTGTACTTACCATGTCATTTTGCGCGGTGTCAATCAGCAAATTATTTTCGAAGATCGGTATGATTATTTACAATTCATTGATATTTTGAAATATTATAAAGAAATATGTCATTTTAAGCTGTATGCCTATTGTTTGATGGATAATCACGTTCATCTGCTCATACAACATACAAGCGTTAATCTTGACATTATTATGAAAAAAATAGAAGTGAAATTTGTCCGATGGTATAACCAAAAATATGAGCGCACAGGCTACTTATTTCAAGACAGATACAAGAGCGAACCTATCAATGATATGATTTATTTCAAAACGGTATTTCGATATATTCATCAAAATCCTCTTCTTGCGGGACTCGAAACGGCACCGGGAACTTACCCATGGAGCAGTTACCACGATTATGCCGTTTCGAATACTTCTTTTATTGATATTGATACAACGTTGACTCTGTTTTCAGATCATGTAGAATGCATCCAATACCTGCACACGATTTCGGAACAAAGATGTTTAGAGTATTATCCCTCTTCGCGTCTTTTTGATCAAGATGCTCTCAAAATCATTCAAACAATCACATCCTGTAATTCCCCTTCGGATTTCCAGCATCTGGAACTTTTTCAAAGAAACGCGTATCTAAAACAATTATCAAAATTGGGGATTTCGGTACGTCAGCTCAGCCGTCTCACCGGTATTTCCAGAACCGTGATCAGTTCCGCAATAAAACAAGTTGATCGATGAATGGGTAATTAAATTAATGAGCCGAGCCACAAACTCCGTCCCCAATGGTAATTGTCAAAACATTCAGACCAATATTGTTTTTGTAATCGATATCGGATGCCAGTTTTCCGATCATTCGGATACCGATATTTTTTAACGGATCTTCAGGGAAGTACTGTTCCATTCGTGATTTTGGATCGAATTGCTGACAGTCATCTCTTATTTTGAGAATAACCTTTCCTTCTTTATACATCAGGCGGATATCAATGGAATTTTTCTTTGATGGTTTAAAGCCGTAGGTTACAATGTTTCCTGCCATTTCCTCCATGCACAGGCCTGCAATGTAGCTGTATTTTGGATTTATACCTTTTTCATCGCAGAAATCAACGATTTTCTCTGAAATATTGATAACATCCTCCATAGAATGCAGTGTAAATGCCATTCGATCTTCCGGCGGTATACAAGATGCTTTATCCATCTTAAGCCAGTCTTCCGGACGGAAGGTGATTTTGCCGCTTTTTATGAACACGGAGATGGCGATGAGGATAAGGCATAACAGATCACTTGCCGAAAAAGAAAGCCATACGGCATCACATCCAAAGAATGGTGCTGCGACCATTGCGATACCTGCCATAATGAGATTTTCCGCAACGCTTAAAACATTTGTAAATGTCATCTGTCCCTGGCTCTGGTATATTTTGGTGAAAATATTAAAAATCGCATTGAATACAAGAAAGCCCGGGAAAAGTATCAGCATCCGGCGGGTAAGAAGCCAGACAGCTTCGCCTTTTGTATAGAAAAGGCTGGCTATAGGCCCTGAAAAGGCAATAATCGCTGCCATTCCTATGACAGTCACAAAGATACCGATTCTGAGAGATTGTTTCAAAACCTGCTTCATGGATTCCTGGTCTTCTTCGCCATAATAAATGCCGCTGAGCATCAAAGTGGTTCCTCCAATGCCGCTCGGGAGTGCACCGACAAAACTGCAGACATTTCCCTGAACAGCCATTGCCGCCGCTGCGTCAAGTCCGCCTACCGATAAAAGGGTCGCATTCATCGAATAAGCTTTGATCGTAGCACCGATGGTAAACATGGCTGACGGCATTCCAAGAATTGCTGCTTCTCCGAGACGTCCGAAACAGAAATTACCAAATTGAAAATAGACAGTCTGATCTTTTTTCAAAAAACTTATAAAAAGCAGGATGCCTGTAACGAGATGGCTGATTGATGTGGCAAGTCCCATGCCGAAAGCACCCATCTGGAGTACGCATACGAGCAGAATATCCAGTCCCACATTGAGACCACCCATGATGCCCATACCGATGTAGGAAAGTTTTATCTTATTATTGAGGGATAAAAAGCACATGAGCATATTCATCATGACCTGGCCGACCAATCCAAAGGAAATACCAAAGATGTATTGTGCAAGAAAATCCCGGCTTTGACCTGTGGCTCCCAGAAATCCTGCCAGAGGATACCGGAAAATGATCATGAGCGCAGAAAAAATAATGCTGATACTTCCTAAAAATACAACACAGGTGGAGAACAGGGAAATTAATTTTTTTGATTCACCCTGTCCGATATGTTTACAGCAAAGGATCTGGGCACCCACACTGATCACGTAGGACAATCCGAAAATGGTCATGACCGGAGAGAATAATCCCATGGCCGCCATAACCTCTTTGCCGAGAAAATTTCCTGCAATAATACTGTCGACCAGTGTATTTAAGGCTGCTACGATCGCAACCATAACCTGCACCGGAAGCAGTTTAATATATATTTTTTTAATGATGTCACTGTTCGTCATCTTATTTGTTGACATAGCTGATGGTTCCCTCCATAATCTAACGTTTTCCAATCAATACCATAAGACTTCTTGATGTAAGTTTTATGGTCTGTCCGACAGACGGATGGTCATCGTGATTGTTGTCAGCGGAGTAAAGATATTTGTACCACTTCATTCCTTCAGGAAGATCCGGAAGAATCATCTCATGTTCTTCCCAGTGAGCGTTGACACCGCAATAGATAAATGTATCTTCAGATACTTTAAAATCGGACACAGGTTCTGCGTACATAAACCCGAAAACATGAAAAGGTCTTCCCATATCAAGCATCCACGGCTTTTCACTGTGGAAAGATAATTCCGGATATCCGCTGCCGTTATGTCCGGAAAAATGGGATTCTTTTCGAAGCACCGGATGTTCGTTTCTAAGGCGGATCATCGAGCGATAAAAATCAAAAACATCTTTATGGGTGTCGAGATCATCCCAATTCAGCCAGGAGATTGGTCCGTCCTGACAGTAGACGTTGTTGTTTCCATCCTGAGTGTTGCGGAATTCATCACCGGACAGAAGCATTGGAACACCTCTACTCAGTAAAAGAAGAGCACATGCGTTTTTGACCTGACGATTTCGAAGCGCTTCAATCTCAGGATTTTTTGTCGGACCCTCTTCTCCGCAGTTCCAGCTCACATTACTGTCAATGCCGTCACGATTGTATTCCCCATTGGCCATGTTGTGTTTCCAGTTATAAGAGACCATATCATTCATTGTAAAACCGTCGTGGCAGGTCACATAATTGACTGTAGCGTGAGTTTTTCGATTCGGATAAATATCCGGTGATCCCTGCAGACGGTAAATTAACTCCGGTCCCACATAGGCATCACTCTTTATGAAATGCCGGATACATTCACGAAACTGGGCGTTCCATTCGGCCCATTTGTCCGGAGCCGGAAAACTTCCTACCTGATAAAGACCGGCTGCATCCCAAGCTTCTGCGATCAGTTTTGTCTTTGCAAGAATCGGATCATGCGCCAGTGCTTCCAATAAAGGCGGATTGGCCATAGGATTTCCCTTCGTATCTCTGGATAAGATCGGTGCCTCATCAAATCGGAAACCATCGATATGGTAATTGGATACCCAGTAACGCAGACAGTCGAGAATATGATTTCTCACGACAGCATTATTGCAGTTGACCGTGTTGCCGCAGGCACTGTAATTGCAGTATTCTCCATGCTCATCAAGCAGATAATATGTACGGTTATCAATTCCCTTGTAATTGATGGTAGGACCGTCGCTGCCCCTTTCTCCGGTATGGTTGAAAACAACATCCAGAATGACTTCGATTCCGTTTTTATGAAGTTGTTTAACCATGTTTTTCAATTCGTCAGCAGCAAGCGCATAAGGTCCGGAAGCGGCATAGCCGGATTTCGGAGCAAAAAAGCAGAGCGTTGAATAGCCCCAGTAGTTATAAACCCGATGTCCATCTACAATCTGTTTCATCTCCATCTCGTCATATTCGAAAATAGGGAGCAGTTCAATACAGTTTACCCCGAGTTCTTTCAAATATGGGATTTTCTCAACAATACCCGCAAAGGTTCCTTTTCTTTTAATACCGCTTTTTGGATCTGCCGTAAATCCACGGACATGCAGTTCATAGATGATCAGATCCTCCATAGGAATTTCCAGCTGGCGGTCATCTTCCCAGTCAAAATCTTCCCGGATGATCCTTCCTCTCCATGAAACAGGGTCTTCATTTTTACCCCAGATATCCCGCCCGGATACCAGTTTTGCATAAGGATCAAGAAGCTGATCTTCGGATCGGAACCGATAGCCCTTTTCCGGATCCCATCTGCCGTCAAAACTGTAGGCATATTCCAGAGTCTCCGGATTCTGGTCGTAAACGATCATAGAATAATTATTTCCGACCCGAAAGGCTTCCGGAAAGGGAAGTCTTGCATAGGGTTCCTTCTCACCGGCATGAAACAGTAAAAGGGTACATCCTGTTGCATCTGCCGAGTTGATGGAAAAATTGATGCCGCCATTTTCCATCAGGGTGGCTCCGAACGGAAGAACATGTCCTCCGCGTACACTTATTCCGTCAATTTCCGTCGTTGGGAATTCATCAATTCTTTTCATAAAAATCTCCTCTTTATTTTAATTTTTCTTCAATAGCCTCAATGACCGTCTCGAGTACTTTGACACGGGCATAAAGTTTATCGTTGCCTTCCACAATGACCCATGGGGCATAACTGGTGGATGTTCTTAAAATCATCTCGTCAACCGCTTTTACATAGTCATCCCATTTTTCACGGTTTCGCCAGTCTTCTTCTGTGATCTTCCATTGTTTTGCCGGATTTTCCATCCGCTCTTCAAAACGGCGTTTCTGTTCATCCGGATCAATATGCATCCAGAATTTAATAACAATGGCACCCGCATCAGCGAGCTGAGCTTCCATCCGGTTAATTTCATTATATGCCCGTTTCCACTCCTCTTCTGAGCAAAAACCTTCAATTCGTTCGACCATGACACGGCCGTACCAGCTGCGGTCAAAAATAGCCACATGTCCGGCTTTCGGCATATGAGTCCAGAAGCGCCAGAGATAATGATAACCTTTTTCTACAGTATTCGGTGCGGCTACCGGGATTACTTCGTATCCGCGGGGATCCATCATCTTTGTCAGCCGGCGTATGGCACCGCCCTTTCCTCCCGCATCCCATCCTTCAAAACAAAGTACCATAGGAATTCTGCGTTTGTAAAGTTCACTGTGAAGAAGAGACATGCGTTTTTGAAGTTCATTGCATTTTTTCTTATAAACCGTTTTTGTCAGAGATTTTGACAGATCGATACCGTCAAGTACAGAGGATGAAAAATCAAAAACAGCTTCTGATCTTGTTTCATCTGCAGGATGCTTCGCTTCTTTTTCTTCTCTGTCGAGTCTCTCCGAAAGAATATCCGCTACGGTGGAAAGAATTTTGACTTTTGCATACTCCCTGTCTGTGGCCTCAACGATGGTCCACGGAGCAAAGGATGTATCCGTCTTCTGTATCATCTCATCATAAGCTTTCAGCCATTTATCATAGTCACGATTGTGTTTCCAGTCTTTTTCATGAACGCGCCATTCCGTTTCTTTATTGGATTCAAGATTTCGAAAACGTTTTGCCTGTTCTTTCTGAGAAATGTGGAGGAAAAATTTGATGATAAGCATGCCGTCCTTTGTCAGATCTTCTTCGAAATCCAGAATGTCCTGGTAAATATTATCCGATGGAACTTTACCTTCATTTTCAACACAGGATTTTACTTTTTTCTTATACCAGCTGCGGTCAAAAATGTGAATTCGGCCTTTTTCCGGAAGTTTTGTCCAGAAACGCCATAAATAAGGGCGCATTGTTTCTTCTTCGACGGGTTTTTGAATCGTGAAAACTTTGAAAGATCTTGGATCCATCGGTTGGATCAGTTCATTGATCAATGTTCCTTTTCCGGAAGCACCAAAGCCTTCGAACAGGATGATCACCGGAATTTTCGCATCTTTTTGTCTGCGTTGAAGCAGAGACAGTCTCGGCTCAAGCTCTTTCATAATGTGTTTATATTCTTTTTTCGACATTTTCTTTTCAAGGTTCATTTTTTCCAGCATCCTAACTACCTTCTTTCTTTAATAAAGTGAAAAAATCAGGATTCCAAGATAGAATCCTGATTCACATCTTTCTCAGAAATATTTTTTATTTCCCCACAAGTTACTCTTCTTAAGCTCAATATATTCATTATAAGCTTTTTCGAGTATCTGTTTCTCATTCGAAAATTTTAACAAATGATAGGCCTCGTGGTATTTATAATATCCTGAGTCCACAAAATATTCCTCACGTTGTGGTCTGCTGTGATAACTGTCGGACATCATCAGATACCAGTGTACGTCTTTGACGATTAAATCCTGAGAAGTGCTGAATGTATATTGACTTTTCCCAACATATTTAATAATTGAGGCGTTTACCCCTGTCTCTTCCCGTACTTCCCTGATAGCTGTTTCTTTGTATTCTTCACCTTCCTCAACAGTACCTTTTGGCAACACCCATCCTTCATACTTGTTTCGATAATTTTTATAAAGCAGAAGAATCTTGCCTCTGAATATAACCACACCGCCACAGCTTGTTGCTTCTGTCATGGTTGTACCTCCATATTCCGGGTGTGTTTCTCTCTTTGTTATAAGTATACAACCATTTACGGACAAATACAACAAAATTTTATCGGTTCAGGTAATTTTGAAGCAGTGCATTTGCAACCGGAAGTGCACTTTCATAATATCCCTCATCATTTTCAACAAGAACGCAGATGGCAATCTTCGGCTGTTCCGCCGGTGCATAACCGATAAACCAGGAGTTATCGCCTCTGCCGCTGACTTCGGCTGTTCCTGTTTTACCAGCCACCGTATAACCGTAGCCGGAAAGGGAAGATGCTGTACCGTATTCTGTAACACCTTCCATGAGCTGACTGAGAAGATTCGCTTCCTGAGTTGAGAGAATCTGGTCATAAGCTTCCGGAAGAAACTTTTTGACCCGGCGTCCGCCGCCGGCCGTCACAATGGAATCCACCATGTAAGGTTTCATCAGATTACCTCCGTTGGCAATGGCGGATGTGATCATCGCCATCTGAAGCGGTGTGACCTGGGTATGGCCCTGTCCGATGGATGTAGCGGCAACATCCCAGTCTGAGGCATTTTCTGACATATTGAACGCACTCTTTGTGTGTGGCAGGGATGTCGGGAGCTGTTGGTTAAATAATAAACTTTCACATGTTTCCTTCAAAAGATTTTCAGGCAGGGAGAGACCGATATTTCCAAAGGATGAATTACATGAGTAAGCATAAGACTCCCAGAAATTTTCTCCTCCATGAACAGTATGATCAAAACAGGAAATATACTCTTCACCGCCAAGATTGATCTGCCCTTCACATGTGTAGTAATAATTATTGTAGTCGGCACCCGAACGGATATAGGCGAGTGAAGTCAGTGTTTTAAAAATCGATCCGGGTATAAAAAGACCGGAAGTGACTTTATTAAGAAGCATGTCGTTGCCTTCCTCGGACACAATCGTATCATAATCCCATACAAGCGTATTCGGGTCATAATCCGGTTTCGATACCATGGCAAGGATTTTTCCGGTTGTAGGTTCGATGGCAATCACCGCACCATCATTATATCCAAGGGCATTGTAGGCCGTTTCCTGAAGTGCGGTATCCAGTGTGGTGACCACCTGATCCCCCTGATTTTTTCCGCCGCGGATATCGTTGAGTGCATTGAGCAGCGGATTACCATTCGATTGAAGCATATAAAAATTCTGGGCCAGTTCGACACCGGACTGATTGATATCCGATGTTCCGACGGCATGTGAAAAAATGCGTCCCATAGGATAATAGCGGCTTTCATTTCCGTTCTCATCGACGATGGTTTCTGCCAGAACGGTACCGTCGCTGGCCAGAATATTTCCGCGGATAATGGAGTCGGCAAAGGAATTGATGCGCACATTGTAGGCACTGTTTATTACATCTTTGCTGACAAAGGCATTAAAATAAACAAAATATCCGATCATCAGGACAAAAAGGGCCGCAAACACATAGGTGACTGCCAGAATCTCCGGATTCTGACTGCGTCTTTTTTTTCTGTCCTCTTTTTTTACACGGATTTCTTCCGGTGTCAATTCTAATTTCTTTATACGTTTTTTTTCAGAAACCGGTACATCCGGAGATTTCGGAGTTTTTGGCGTTTTTGGCGCCTGTCCGGACGGGGCTTTTTCTGTATTCGATTCTTTTTTTCTCTGTCTGGATGAAGCCGGCAGCGGTTCCTGGATAAGATCTTCGTCGAAAAGACCTAATTCATCGTAATCCGGACGAAATTCGAAATCCTCGTCTTCCAGAGGAAGATCCATAAAAACTTTTGTGTCTCCCATCTGTGAACCTGTATCGTCTCCCAAATCCGGCAGATCATCAATATTTATTTTGTGAACACTCTTCTTCGGTTCCTTCGTTTTGTCTGTTTTCAAGGATATACACCTCTCTTTGTCGCAGCAGGTAAAGACCCTGGATGACTGCAAAAATAATGATTGTCGATAATACACTGCTTCCGCCATAGCTGATCAGAGGCATGGTAACACCGGTATGAGGAATAAGTTTTATAACACCGCCGATACACAGGAAAAGCTGTATACCGTACGCAGTACTTAATCCCATAGCTACAAGCTTATAAAAAGGTTTGACCAGCTGAAGGGATATATTGATAAACATTAAAAAGCAGCTGAAATAGACGAGGATAAGACAGATTGCAAACAATGCACCCATCTCCTCGGAAATTGCGGAAAAAACAAAGTCACTGACAACAACAGGAATGGTATTCGGCTTGCCTTTAAAAAGTCCCATACCGAACCATCCTCCGGTGCCGATGGCAAACAAGGACTGGGCAATCTGATAACCGGCATCGTTATAGTTGCCCCACGGATCTTTCCATGCGATCACACGTGTACGTACATGAGCAAACAGCTGATAGGCAACGACTGCCGCCCCACTGCCTGCCGCCAGACCAAGCGCCATGTAACGGAACTGGCGTGTGGCCACATAAAGCATGACCAGATAAGTAATAAAAAAGATTACAGCGGCACCAAGGTCCTTTTCAATGACAAGGACAAGAACATATACGGCGGCTGCCGCTGTTGTGATCACAATCTGGCGAAAGCTTGTATCTCTTGCCAGCATGGCCGCAATGAAAAATACGAAAACAATCTTTGCAAGTTCGGATGGCTGAAGGCTGAAACCTCCGATCGAAATCCAGTTTGTTGCTCCGTACATACTTTTTCCGAATACAAATACGGAAGCGATCATGAGAAAACCGAAAATCCCTAAAAATTTTCCCCATTTGTCAACAACACGTACCCTTAAGATAAAGGCGGGAATGATCAGGCTGATACAGACTGCAGCCACAGCGATGGCAAACTGTCGTATAGCCATATCAAAATCCAGACGGGTCAGAATGACAAAGCCGACCATCAGAAGATAACACATATTATTAATGATGAGTCGGGAAGCATTCTTATAAACCGTACCGTAAACAATGAGGGTTACGAGAAATAATACGACCTGAGCGGCATAAAAATAGAGCATTTTCATATCTTTTGTCATCAGATAAATGATCAGATAACAGATAAAGTGTATGAAAAACATTAAAACATTCTGTACGATATAGACATGTCCCCGGTCATATTCATGGCGGTCACTGAATACAGTGAAACATTTCATGGCGTAGGAAGCCGCCAGAATCGCCAATATATATTTTGAAATATGAATAATGACATTGACCATAAAATTCTTTTCGTCTCCTTATTCAATTCCACGGGTAAAATGCCCGCGGGTAAAGTCTTTCAGTATATTGTCAGCATTAATTTCCCGGATATAGATATTTCTGAAACTTTCAAGCAGCGCCTTGATCTCGGATCCGCTTTCCATTGTAAAATGCATTCGAAAGGCGGATGGGTGTAAGGTGAGTAATTCCTTCTTTTTGTCCATAAGCATTGTCGGAAGTCCGTTATAAATCCGGTTGTAACAGAATTCACATTCATTATAGGCATAAAAATGTTTGTGCTGACGGTCTGTTAATTGTAACATCTCCGGACGTTTTGTACAACCTTCAAGTGTTCTTTTAATACACTGGGCGGATACCATCAGAGTCTGGTGACCGTAAACCGTCAACTCCATATCCCTGCATCCAAGTGTTCT
>JAEDDO010000106.1 GCA_016298055.1 Frisingicoccus sp. | reverse complement strand
GCTGTAGAATTTTTAAGATGTGTGGGAAGCCATCATCTTATGGATCTTACCGGAAAAGAAGTGGCCGTTGTCGGCGGCGGCAATGTTTCGATGGACGTTGTCCGCACGGCAAAACGTCTCGGTGCAAAAAAAGTCAGCATTCTTTATCGGCGAAGAGTTGCAGATATGACAGCCCTTCCGGCAGAAATTGAAGGTGCCGTGGCAGAGGGCGTGGAGATTCATACATTAAAAGCTCCGGCGGCTCTGGATGTGGATGAAAACAACCGGTTGAAAGGCATTTATGTGACACCTCAGATGATCAGCGCGATCAAAGACGGACGGGCAAGTATCAAAGCAACGGGCGAAGAAGATATTTATGTTCCGTGTGATGTACTTGTTGTGGCTGTCGGACAGGATATCGAAACAAAACATTTTGAAGAGGCAGGTATTCCTGTAAAACGCGGAAAAATCGCAGCAACAAGCACAGGAACATTTGAAAATATGCCGGGTGTCTTTGCGGGCGGCGATTGTGCCAGCGGACCGGCATCTGTCATCAAAGCCATTGCGGCTGCAAAAGTGGCGGCTGCCAATATTGATGAATATCTGGGATATCATCATGAAATATCCTGTGATGTGGATATACCGGAACCGGGTCTTGAGGACAGAAAACCTTGCGGAAGAGTAGAACTTGTTGAGCGGGATGCCTGTGAACGGGTTTGTGATTTTGAAGGTGTTGAAGAATGTATGACCGAAAAAGAGGCAAAACAGGAAGCTTCACGCTGTCTGCGCTGCGATCATTTTGGTTTTGGAATATTTAAAGGAGGCAGAGAAAAAATATGGTAAATATTACAATTGATGGAAAACAGATCTCAGTCAGAGAGAACACCACGATTATGGAAGCTGCCGCTCAGAATGGCATTCAGATTCCAAAACTCTGTTTTTTGAAAGATATTAATGAAATTGCCGCATGCCGTGTCTGTGTTGTTGAGATGGAAGGAAATGATCGTCTCATCACTTCATGTAATAACATGGTATCTGAAGGTATGGTATTATATACGAACAGTCCGAAAGTGCGCAAACACAGGAAGACGACAGTGGAATTGATTCTTGCACAGCATGACCGTCAGTGTGTGACCTGTGTGCGAAACGGAAACTGCAGTCTGCAAAAGATTGCAAGAGATTTAAATATCATTTCGATTCCGTATAAATGTGATGTAGAATATAGAGAGTGGAACAAAGATTTTCCTCTTATTCGTGATTCGGCAAAATGTATTAAATGTATGCGCTGTATACAGGTTTGTGATAAGGTGCAGAGTTTGGGTGTCTGGGATGTGGAAGGAACAGGTTCCAGAACAACGGTCAATGTGTCAAAACTGCGTAAGATCGAAGAAGCCGATTGTTCCCTGTGCGGTCAGTGTATTACCCATTGTCCGGTGGGTGCTTTGAGAGAACGGGATGACACGGATAAAGTATGGGCGGCCATTGATGATCCGGAGAAAATCGTCGTTGCTCAGGTTGCGCCGGCTGTGCGTACAGCCTGGGGAGAAGAACTGGGATTGTCACCAAAAGAGGCAACCGTCGGAAAGATTCTTGATTCTTTAAAAAAGATCGGTGTGGATTACGCTTTTGATACAACATTTTCGGCAGATTTAACGATTATGGAAGAGGGAACCGAATTTGTTTCACGCTTTACAAGCGGTGAATTGAAGGAACGTCCGATGTTTACCTCCTGCTGTCCGGGATGGATACGATTTATCAAAACTCAGTTTCCGCATCTTGTCCGGTACCTGTCTTCCGCAAAATCACCTCAGCAGATGTTCGGTGCGGTGATGAAAACCTATTTTGCAGAGAAACTGGGAGTATCACCGGATCGTATTTATACGGTATCAGTCATGCCTTGTGTAGCTAAAAAAGGCGAGCGTGAGATGGAACTTTATTACGGGGAATATGCGGGACATGATATTGATGCGGTTCTCACAACGAGAGAGTTGGCCCGAATGATTCGTATGGCCTATATTCAGCCAGAGAGCCTGGAGGATATTGAGAGTGACCGCCCGATGCAGGCAGGAACCGGCGCAGGCGTCATTTTCGGAGCGACCGGCGGTGTTATGGAAGCAGCCCTCAGAAGTGCTTACTATCTGATCAAGGGAGTCAACCCTCCGGTTGATGCCTTTGTAAAAGTGCGAAGTCAGGGCTTTAATGAAAATGACGGTGTTCAGGAAGCAGAATTTAAAATCGACGATATTACTGTAAGAACAGCAGTTGTGAGCGGACTTGGAAATACACGGAATCTTCTGAAAAAAATCGAGCGGGGAGAAGTTTCCTATGACTTTGTTGAGGTTATGGCCTGTCCAGGAGGCTGCGTCGGCGGCGGCGGACAGCCGATCCATGACGGTGAGGAGCTTGCTTTTGAGAGAGGCAAGAAACTCTATGAACTGGACGAAAGCTTTGAACTCAGATTTTCGCATGAAAATCCGGATATTTTAAGTTTATATGACGAATATTTTGAAAAACCGAATTCACATAAAGCACATATGTTGCTGCATACAGAACATGCGGTGAATCGGTAGAGAGGCTTTATCGGGAGCTGTCTGTTTCAAACAGACAGCTCCTTTGGGCTTTTTATGGGAAGGAGTAAAGAATATGAAGAATTTAAGTGCGGTAGAATTAACAAAGAGAATGGTTCAAATCGAAAGCACGAATCCGGGAGCAGGGGAAGAGCGAATGGAAGCCTTTATACGTGCCTATCTTGAAGGATGCGGTGCCCGGATTGAAAGAGATTTTATTGAACCCGGTCGAAATAATCTGATCGCAACGATTCCGGGGGAAAATCCGTCACCGATGTTGGTGTGGATCTGCCACATGGATACGGTTGTTGTGGGAAGCAACTGGATGATGGAACCTTTTGAAGCCGTAATGGAAGACGGAAAGATCTATGGACGGGGATCTTGTGATATGAAGGCAGGACTGGCCTGTGCATTATCTGTATTTCGAAAGACAGCCTGTCACGTTCAGGACGGAAAAATGAAGCTGAAATACCCTTTAAGACTGATATGCACAGTGGATGAGGAAGGTGATATGAAGGGGGTCGATCATATTGTGGATTCCGGTTTTGTGACAGAAAGAGACTGGGTACTTGATCTCGAACCGACAAACGGAGAAATACAGATGGCGCATAAAGGACGTCTTTGGGTAGAACTTAGTGTACACGGGGTGACTGCACATGCAAGTAAACCGGAAGAAGGAGCCGATGCAGTGGCTGCGGCGGGAGAAATTATAAGTCTGATCCGGAAAAATGTGGCGAAGTTTAAAGGAACAACCGTAACCTTCGGTCAGATCAAAGGCGGTTATCAGCCTTATGTCGTACCGGATGAATGCCGTCTCTGGATGGATTTTCGAACGGTATGCCCGGATGATGCAAACCGAATTATGGGAATTGTAGAAAAGGCCTGTGAGGAGGCAAAATCGCTGGTTAAAGGCGTATGGACAGATTATAGAATCACAGGAAACCGTCCGGGAGTCGAAATCAACCGTCAATCCCATCTTCTTGAGAGTTTAAAGAAGTCTGTATTCTGGGTAACAGGCGAAAAACTTGAGGCTGGTGTCTTTCCGGGATATACGGATTCGGCAGTGATCGCAGGACGTCTGAATAACCATGAATGCTTATCTTATGGACCGGGAGATCTTAAATATGCACATAAACCGGATGAGTTTGTGGAAATAAAAGATATTGAACGTTGCGAAAGAGTACTTGTAGAACTCATTTACGAGCTCATTTGATAATGAAAGCAAATAAAAAGGAGCCGCTGATTGATGAAGAAGATTCATCATCAGCGGCTCCCTTATTATGAAAATTAGAAAATTAATAGGGTTATTAATTTTATGAGGAGGGTGGGGACCAGGGAGCGGCTTTAGGAACCGATCCCTTGATATCCCCGAACTAATGTTATTATATATGAATGGAGAGCTTTAACAACATTATGTTTTATAAATGGAAGGTTGTTCCTGTTTTGCCCTGAATGGCATCACGGGATTTTTCAAGTAATGTGATTAATGCTGTGCGTCCAGGTTTGGATTCAGCAAAATCGACTGCGGCCTGCACCTTTGGAAGCATGGAGCCCGGTGCGAAATGGCCTTCGCTGATATACTGTTTGGCTTCATCGATGGACACTTCAGAAAGCCATTTTTCATCCGGTGTGCCGAAGTTCAGAGCGACCTGCTCTACGGCTGTGAGGATGATCAGATAATCTGCGTCAAGTTCTTTTGCAAGCAGACAGCTTGCAAAGTCTTTATCAATAACTGCGCTGGCACCTTTTAAATGGTTGCCTTCGCGGATAACAGGAATTCCGCCGCCGCCGCAGGCAATAACAAGATTGCCCGCGTCAACCATGGTACGAATCGTATCGATCTCAACGATTTCGGCCGGTTTTGGAGATGCTACAACACGGCGGTAACCGCGTCCGGAGTCTTCAATCATATCATAATTGAAGGATTTTTTCATAAATTCGGCCTGTTCGGCGGAAACAAATTTTCCAATTGGTTTTGATGGTTTTTCAAATGCAGGATCGTCTGCATCCACACGAACCTGTGTGATCATCGTAGCTACAGGAATATTTGTGATATTGCGGTTCAGAAGCTCTTCACGAAGGGCATTCTGTAAATCATATCCAATGTAAGCCTGGCTCATAGCCACACATACGGAGAGCGGTGTGTTTGGCTGTTCCGGGTCCTCATGAGTGAGGGCAAGCATGGCATTGTTTACCATGCCCACCTGAGGTCCGTTTCCGTGAGCAACGATGACTTCACAGTCTTCCTGAATTAAATCAACGATAGCACGAGCGGTGATCTTAACAGCTGTCATCTGCTCCGGAAGTGTGTTTCCGAGAGCATTGCCGCCGAGTGCGATGACAATTCTTCTTTTCTTATCCATAATCCTATCCCCCCGATAAATTTATTTAAATACTCTAGGAGTGGATTTTTCTTCAAGTTTCTTTAAGATATCTGCAGGATCAGCAAATTTTGCAAGGAAGATCATAGCTGCAATGATGTATGGTTTGTAGCTTGCTTCTTTGTATAATGGATCTCTGTAACGATCGAATACGGATGCGTCAACTTCGCCTTCTTCACAGCTTACGCCGGTGATATCAGCAGGGAGGCAGTGCATGTAAAGTGCTTTTCCGTCTTTTGTTGTAGCCATGAGCTCTTCTGTACAAGCCCAGTCTTTATGTTCAGCGTTCTGAGCAAGAAGTTCTTTTTCAAGCGCTTTGATACCTTCGAAATCGCCATTTCCATATAATTCTGTACGTTTTTCCATAGCAGCAAACGGAGCCCAGCTCTTTGGATATACGATATCTGCATCTTTGAAAGCTTCTGCCATGTTGTTTGTCTTTGTGAAGGATCCGCCGGATTTTTCTGCATTTGCAGCAGCAACAGCTTCAACTTCAGGGAATACTTCATAGCCTTCCGGATGAGCAAGAACAACGTCCATACCGAAACGTGTCATAAGACCGATGATACCCTGAGGAACGGATAATGGTTTTCCGTAGGATGGAGAGTAAGCCCAGGACATAGCGATTTTTTTGCCTTTTAAGTTTTCTACACCGCCGAATTCGTGGATGATGTGAAGCATATCAGCCATAGCCTGTGTTGGATGGTCAATATCGCACTGTAAGTTTACGAGTGTAGGTTTCTGTTCAAGGATACCATCTTTATTTCCCTGTGTTACAGCGTCAACAACTTCGTGCATGTAAGCATTACCTTTGCCGATGTACATATCATCACGGATACCGATAACGTCTGCCATGAAGGAGATCATGTTAGCTGTTTCACGAACGGTTTCACCGTGAGCAACCTGGGATTTTCCTTCGTCAAGATCCTGTACTTCAAGACCTAACAGGTTACATGCGGAAGCAAAAGAGAAACGTGTACGTGTGGAGTTGTCACGGAATAAGGAGATACCAAGACCGCTCTCAAATACTTTTGTAGAGATGTTGTTTTCACGCATATAACGAAGCGCATCAGCGATTGTGAAGACAGCTTCGATTTCATCATCTGTTTTTTCCCATGTAAGGAAGAAATCTCCGTTGTACATATCTTTGAAGTTTAAAGCGTTTAATTTATCGATATAAGTCTGTAAAGTTTTCATAATA
>JAEDDO010000105.1 GCA_016298055.1 Frisingicoccus sp. | reverse complement strand
GTGTTAAGCGGTTTTTACAAAAAGAAAAGGAACGCAAGTATCGTATCAATACTTGTGTTCCAATTTGGATGCGGCGGGGTGAATTTTTGGGGATGTAAAATAAGTCCCTAAGAAAAATCGCCCAGACCGTGAGGTCTGAGCGATTTTTTGGTATAATTAATTTATGCTACTAAACAAAAATACCAATGGTAATTATACCATTCGTCAGCTGAAATTACCATTGGAAATAGAAAAATTAATTGATATCTCTGATCCGGTATATACTTTCTGTGAAGTTATGAATCACATCGACCTATCAAAATATTTTGTAGAGAAAGGATACAAAACAGGTCGCCCAAGATGTGATGAACAGAAACTCCTCAAAGTAATACTCTTTGCATTTATGGAACATGGTATCTGTTCTCTGCGAAAAATTGAAAAACTCTGTAGAAATGATATTCGATACATGTATCTTCTTGATGGTATGAAGGTCCCTTCTTTTGCCACCTTCGGAAATATCATATGAAATGAACTGACGAATTCTATAGAACAAATATTCATGGATGTAAATACATATATTTTCGAAAAAGAGCATGTTGACTTGGAACATACCTATATCGATGGTACTAAAATAGAGGCGAATGCAAATCGCTATACCTGGGTATGGAAAAAATCCTGTACTAAGAATCGAGAAAAGGTTTTTAACAAGATATCACTTCTGATTGATGCCATGAACAAAGAGGTTCTTGGATATTTAGGTGTGAAGCTTGAAAAGCGTGAGGAGTACGCAATCGATTATGTTTCTGAACTGCTGGAAATGTACAAAACGGAAACAAATCTGAATGAATCTGCGTTTGTTTCCGGTTGTGGTCACAGAAAAAGCATTCAACAAAAACAGTATCAAGAATTACAGGGATATCTTGAACGATTGAAAACTTATGCACGTCATATAGAAATATGTGGAGATGAACGAAATAGTTATTCTAAAACAGATCATGATGCTACTTTTATGAGATTAAAACGAGATTACATGGGAAATGATCAGTTACTTCCGGCATATAATCTTCAGGCAGCTATCTGTGATGAATATATTGCAGTAGTTGACGTAAAACCATACGCATCTGATATGGAATGTTTTGTTCCATTGATGGAAAAATTCCACAAAACTTATGGGCATTATCCAAAGTATCCAGTTGCAGATGCAGGATATGGTTCCTACAATAATTATCTTTATTGCGAAGAGCATGGAATGGAAAAATATATGAAATTTACTATGTTCAAAAAGGAAACGACAGATAAAAGGTATCACGAAAGCCCATACCGTGCAGTGAATTTTAAACAGGACGAAGCAGGAAATCCCATATGCCCAAACGGAAGGAAATTCATTTTCAAATACAATCGTCATGTGAATAAGAATAAATATGGTAGAACAGAAGAAATCTATGAATGTGAATCATGTGAGGGATGTCCATATAAAAAAGAATGTTGTCCGAAGACATCCGGCAACAGGACAATCCGTATGAATCAAGAGTTGACCTCGATTCATCAGGAGGTAATTTCAAATCTCGAATCCGTACACGGAGTACTTCTGAGAATGAACCGAAGTATTCAAGCAGAAGGTGCATTTGGCATTCTGAAATGGGATAGATCTTACAAAAGGCTATTTCGAAGAGGCGAGAAAAATGTTATTTTGGAGCTTACACTGATTTCTTGTGGTTTTAATCTGTATAAGTATCACAATAAGAAACAGCGCTTCCAGTTAGCAGCTTAAAGATAATGTGTTATCCACATAGTCTTTATTAAGTGCACTTATTTTTAATGAAACCCTTCTCATTTATCGAAATTTTTGATGTAATATACGAAGAAACGCCAGAACCGGCATTTGCCGGAACTGGCGTTTCTTGATTAGGGACTTATTTTACAGCCCCTTTTTTCGGTATCCTATGTCATGATAAATAATAATGAAAATAATCATTGTAGAGGAGAAAAACATGGCTAAAATGAAAAAATGTGCTTGCTGTCTTCGGAGAATCTTCGGATGGCTGTTGATCGTGCTGGGCGGACTATTGGGAGTAAGCTCGGCTGTCTGTGCTTTGGCTGCGCTGTTTGGCGGGATGGAGCTGGACTCTTTTGGTGAGAGGATGAGATTTTTTGCGACAGCCCTTATGATGACAGCGGCCTTCTTTACAATCCTCTGGCTGGGGCTCCGGTTGAAGAACAGCGGCCGCGGAGAAAAGACGGCTCCTCCGGTGAAGAGAAAGTCTTCGCCTGTAACTCAAAAAGAAACTCAGCAGGCTACGGATGAGCAGCGGCTGCAACGCGAGAAAGAAGAAATCCTGCAGGAAAAGAGAACAGCCTATGCAGGTAAAATCACGGTTCAAGATGCGCTGAACACATTTTCTGAGGAAGAACAGCAGCGGTTTGAAAACCGCCTATATCAGTATACTCAGGATACCGGCCGGGCTGGTCTGAGTCCTGAGATAGCTGCGGCCAACCGGGGATTGGTCTTCGTGGATGGACTGCCTGTAGCAAAGGAAGTTGCCGCGCGGCTGGATGAAATGCGAAATTGTGCTGCCGTACTGCTGACTCTGGAGACCGGATGGGGCGGTCGGGCGGAACACGGCGAACAAAAGCTTACCCTGATGCATCAGGATGACATTTACTGTCTGAACCTGACCTCCCGTGAATGGAACGACGCAGGCGGCTGCTCCACGCTGCAGGAAAATTCCACCAAATGCGTTGGCGAGCTGAAGGCCGCCGAGCGTCACCGCTGGACGGTGTCCGGATTCCTGTTCCACGCAAAGACCCTGCGCGGTCTGCCTGTGTGGGCGGCAGAAAAGCTGGCCCAGGAGAAGGTCTTTACCGAACTGTTTACGCCGCCATACGGCAACTGCGAGGAGGAGGTAGGGCAGGTTTATTGGAGCAACTGGCGTGACCCCATGGAGTATCGCTGCATCTGGTTTGAGAAACAGGATGGCATGTGGCACGCGCATAGTGATGTGCGCATGGGCGGCATTCGAATCAAGAAAGACACACCCCTGCCTGATGCGACAGACAAGAACATTGCCCGGTGTCTCGAACTGGATTCGATGATTTATCTGTATCACCCGGACATTGAGAACTGGATTCGGCGGGATCGCGGTGGTGAGGTCACCTTGTATCATCAGATAGAAGAAAAAGGTTCCACTGACGAGCATCATATTATCTATACCATCGATCCCCGCAACGGTGCACTGTATTACTACGAGGGATTCCCGTGGGATCGCTCCGCTCCGGAAGAAGCACATCCGGCAACCTACGCGGAACTGGCGCAAACAGATTCCCGCTATACGGGCATGACGATCCAAAACTGGGAGAAGCATCTGCCTAAGAAAGTGAACTCTGACCAGAACGGAAGACAAAGCCAACGTTTGTCCAAATCAATGGATCTGCCGAAAAAAATGGCAGACAATTTGGGAGAGATCACGGTTCAAGATGCGCTGAACACATTTTCCGAGGAAGAACAGCAGCGGTTTGAAAACCGCCTATATCAGTATACTCAGGATACCGGCCGGGCTGGTCTGAGTCCTGAGATAGCTGCGGCCAACCGGGGATTGGTCTTCGTGGATGGACGGCCAGTAGCAAAGGAAGTTGCCGCACGGCTGGATGAAATGCGAAATGCAGTTTCTTCGGACAATGCCGCTATGATCTCTGAGAAAAAATTTGTACCTATTTTTATTCCAAATCTGGCAGGGTACCAAATGAAGATGCATACGGATTCTGGTGAAGAACATTGTTTTACACTAACCGGGCTGAAAGCATATTATCCAAACATGAGCAGCATGTGCGGGTACGGCTCCGATGAGTGGTGCTTTCACTGTAAATACAACGGTGAAAATTATATCTTGCGCTTCTGTGACGATGCCGGATATGGAACGATTTGGGATTGCGCTTTGATCAACAAAGAAAATGCCGAACAATTGGAAAAACTGTCTGTAGTAGAATGGCTGAAATTGGTGCTAAAATCTGAAACCAAAATCTTTCATTTGCATCCGGATACGATCGACGCCGCAAAAAATATCGTACAGGCTACTTCTTCACGATGCGGACCTATAAGTGATAATGGTTTTTATGGGCGGTAACGTCTTGTTGCGTTTCCCGGATTGAATAAATGTTGTCCCGAATGACAATCACGCGTGAGCGGCAGTCCCATTATTCAGGATGGAAACAATAGGAGGAAAAATGAATATAAGTTTATTAAAAGAACAATTAGGGGAAAAGTATACTTTTGATGTAGAAGAAAATAGTATTTTTATATACTCCAATCATTATGAATATGAGCCAGTAATTATCTGCACAGAAGACGGATTATATGGTGTAGAACGAGGGAATAATATATTAATTTCTGATATGGGAAGCTTGGAAAATAATATAATTGCATGTTGCATTTATTTGGGAAAAGATAAGGACAAAGTTGATCAGTATTGTGCCGAAATTAGAAGAAAGATTAAGTCTACAAAGGATAATACAGAATTAGAGGAACTCTTATCATCAGAACATTATGCAAATATGATTCAAAATAATACTTGTCAAGAAATAGATGAATCGAAAGAAGATAAAATAATAATAAGAAATGAAGATAATTTATCGTTCTTTGAATACATTAAAGATGATTTGAAAATCACGTTGAATGTAGTTCCACAACAAACAAAAAGATACTATGAAGCATTGTTTGCTGCAATAATAAATAAAGATTTTATTATTGCATTTATTAAAAAATATGATTTGAGATTGAATGCAGAAGATTATTTAAATTTGTTCAGTTTTTGTGTGAATAAAATGACAGCAAAAATAGAAAAATTGTCAGGAAAATGATATAGATATAATCATGTACGTCCGCATTCTTGTAATAATTATCAAACGCCATATGTTGTTCCTAATGACAATCACTCCTGAGCGGCAGTTCGATCATTCAGGATGGCAAACTGGTGGGTGCTGTGACTCATGTGCTTGTGAACGATCCGACAAGATATAATGGTCTCATAAATTAAGACACTTTTTCGGACAGATTTTAATGAATCTGATATACTAAAATCAGTATGAAAGAGAGGATTCATTATCATGTCCAGACAGAGAAGAAATTTTAGTGCCAAATTTAAATCAGACCTTGTAATTGAGTTGCTTAAGGGCGAGAAAGATCTTAATACCCTGGCAACTGAAAATAACATCCAGCCCAACCTGCTCCGCAACTGGAAAAAAGAATTCCTGAACAATGCTTCTGTTGTGTTCGACGACAAGCGCGAGGAAAATCTCAGAGAAAAACTTTCCGAAGAACGCAAAGAAAAAGCGGAGTATGCCAAAAAGGTTGGTCAGTTAACTATGCAGGTTGACTGGCTCAAAAAAAAATCTGAAGAAGTTTGCGGACCTGACTACGAGAGTAAGTTTAGTCCAAAGCCTTTTGACGACTAAGGAAATCCCGGTTTCTGTTGGAGCCAGGCTGCTTGATATCAATCGCACAAGCATTTATTACAAGGGTACACCTGTATCAGAAGAAGAACTGGCCTGCAAAGAGATTATTGATCATCTTCATACGGATAATCCTACCTGGGGTGCAAGACAAATGTCTGCACAACTGAAAGCCCGTGGCTATCATGTTGGCCGTCGCAAAGCAAGGCGCTACATGAATGAAATGGATATTTATCCGATCTATCCAAAGATGAACCTTTCCAAACGGATGCAACAGGCTAAGGTATGCCCTTATCTTCTTCGTAATGCAGTCATAAACAAGCCGAATCAGGCTTGGTCTGTTGACATTACATATATTCCAATCAAGCGCGGATTTCTGTATCTGACTGCCGTAATCGATTGGTATAGCCGTTGTATTGTCGGCTGGGAGGTCGATGATACACTTGATACCAGAATGGTCATCAACGCCCTGAAAAAGGCTTTCAAAATGGCAAAACCGCAAATCCTAAATTCTGATCAGGGCTGTCAATTTACAAGTCAGCAGTATATTGACTTTGTAAAGGAAAACGGTATTCGCCAAAGTATGGATGGCAAAAGTCGATGGGCGGATAATATCATGATTGAGCGCTGGTTCCGAAGCTTCAAATATGAAGAAGCATATCTGACACAATACAACAATATCAAGGAAGCCAGAGCTGCGATCGGAGCATATATCCACACTTACAATTTTGAGAGACGCCATTCTGCTCTTGATTATCAAACACCAGCTGAATGCTACTATCCGGCAATGCTGTTGCCATATGTAGCTTAGC
>JAEDDO010000104.1 GCA_016298055.1 Frisingicoccus sp. | reverse complement strand
CTGTTTATCACGAAGCCGAGTAGTGAGTTACTGAAAAATATTGATTGGCATACCCTTGTAACGCTTTTTATGATGTTAACGGTGCTTGAAGGATTTAAGAAAGAAAATATTTTCAGACCCCTTCTTAAATCTGCCGAGAAAATCACTTCGATGGCAGGAATTTCATTTTTTGTTATCTTTGGGGTGTTTTTTTCTTCAATGTTTGTGACGAATGATGTATCACTCATTATTTTTGTGCCGCTTACGATTATTCTTTTCCGTGCAGGGGGAAAGGAAAAATATATTTTGCCTGTAATCTCAATGGAAAATATTGCGGCTATCCGGGGCTCGTTACTAATGCCCTTCGGAAGTCCGCAAAATCTGTTTATATTTGGTCAGTCCGGAGTCTCAGTTTGGAATTTTGTACTTCATATGCTGCCGCTTTGGGTATCTTCTGCATTACTTCTCAGTGCCTTTATTCTTATTCTCTACAGGAAAGATCTTCACGAAAAGATTGTGTGGGAAGGAAATTGTGCGGAGCCATGGAGTCCAAAAAGGAAAAAACAAAGAATCGTCTATATTTGTCTTTTTGTACTTATTATATTAACGATTATAACAAGAACGCCTTATTGGCTGGGATCGGCAGCCATTGTATTTGTAACCGTATTGTTGTTTGATAGAAATGTATTTTTTAAGACGGACTATGTTTTGCTTATAACCTTTTTTTGCTTTTTTGTATTTTCTTCACAAATTACAGGAAACGAGGCAATTTCCTTTTTTCTTACGAATGCGGTTGGCGGTCATGAGTATTTTTGGGGTATAGCATTGAGTCAGGTTATTTCAAATGTACCTGCATCTATTGTTCTTTATCCCTTTACAAAAAATCTGGCAGCACTTTTGTACGGTGTGGATACGGCCGGTTTGTGTTCAATCATCGGTTCATTGGCATCTGTTATTAATTATCGAATTTATGTCCGTGAATATCCTAAAAATGGAATGAAATTCATGAAAGTGTTTACATTGATCAGTTGGGCATTTTTTATCATTGTAGTTATACCCGGATATCTTATTTCGAAGTACTGGCTTTTCTAAGGGTGACTGGGGGACGGGTTCATAGCCACCGAACGGTGGCTACGAACCCATCCCCCAGTCACCCTTTCTATGAAAAAAACCAATAAATTTTTCCCCTTCTATTGACAAGGGGAGTTTAAGACGATTATACTTCTATTGTCGACATGGACAAAAAAAGGAGGAGAACTGATGAAAAAGAAACTTGTAAGTTTATTAGCAGTTATGGCGATGACAGTCAGCGCTATTGTTGGTTGTGGTTCTTCAAAGGGAGAGACTGCTAAGAGTAATGAAACAAAGGCAGCTGCTGAATCTGAAGGAGAGAGCGCAGCAGCAGCAACTGATCTGAAAGCAGGTTTTATTTTCCTGCATGATGAGAACTCTACTTATGACTTAAACTTCCTCAACGGAGCAAAAGCCGCATGTGAAAAACTTGGTGTGGAATGCGTTATCAAGACAAATATTCCTGAAGGTCAGGAATGCTACGAAGCCGCATGTGAACTTGCAGATGCCGGATGTGATTTCATTTTCGCAGACAGTTTCGGACATGAAGATTATATGATCGAAGCAGCAAAGGAATATCCGGAAGTACAGTTCAGCCATGCAACAGGTACAAAGGCTCACACAGAGAATCTTGAAAACTTCCACAATGCATTTGCTGCTATTTATGATGGACGTTACCTTGCAGGTATCGTAGCAGGTATGAAGTTAAATGAGATGATTGACAACGGTGATATCACAGCAGAACAGGCTAAGATCGGTTATGTTGGTGCTTACACATACGCAGAAGTTATCTCCGGTTATACATCTTTCTTCTTAGGTGCACGTTCTGTTTGCCCTACAGCTACAATGGAAGTAACATTTACAGGATCCTGGTATGATGAAACAGCTGAGAAGGAAGGCGCTAACAAGCTCATCCAGAACGGTTGTGTACTGATCAGCCAGCATGCGGACTCCATGGGAGCTCCTACAGCATGTGAAACAGCAGGTGTTCCAAACGTATCCTACAACGGAAGTACAGTAAGCGCATGTCCAAACACATTCCTTGTTTCTTCCAGAATTAACTGGGAACCTTACTTTGAATATGCTCTTAACTGCGTAGCAGCAGGTACACCGATCGATACAGACTGGTGCGGATCTCTTGAGAATGGCGCTGTTGAATTAACAGACCTTGGTTCTGCAGTAGCAGAGGGCACTCAGGAAGCCATTGACAAAGCAAAAGAAGAACTTATTGCAGGAACAATTCATACATTTGATATTTCTACATTTACTGTAGATGGCAAAGCATTAGAAAGCTATGAAGCAGATGTAGATACAGATGCAGATTATACACCAGATCATGAAGTAGTAAGTGACGGATATTTCCATGAGTCCGGTTCTGAATTCCGTTCCGCTCCGTACTTTGATGTACAGATCGATGGAATTACACTTCTTGATACAAAATTCTAAGAATCATTCTTTCGAAGCTTTTTAAGTCAATTTATGAAGGAATTGATGGGGCGACAAAGCGGTTATCGCCGCGTCGCCCTTTTTCTATAGGGCTAAGTATTTATATTTCGGCAGCATAGAAAAAGGGCGAATGAACCAGCAATTCTAAGGGGGACAAGCGATGGAAATCAAAACAGCTGCAGTTTCAATGCGAAACATTACGAAAACGTTTGGATCAATAGTTGCCAACAATAAGGTGGATCTTGATATTTATAAAGGAGAGATATTATCTTTACTTGGTGAGAATGGAAGCGGAAAGACAACTCTGATGAATATGCTTTCGGGTATCTATTTCCCGGATGAAGGCCATATTTATATTAATGGCAAGGAAGAGGTCATTAAATCACCGAAGGATGCTTTAAGCCTTGGAATCGGTATGGTACATCAGCATTTTAAACTCATTGATGTATTGTCCGCAACGGAAAATATTATCCTTGGCCTGGATGGAAAGCTGAATATTAAAGAAGCCTCCAAAAGGATTGAAGAGATTTGTAATAAATACGGATTTGAAGTGGATCCGGCTCAAAAGATTTATGACATGTCTGTTTCTCAGAAGCAGACGGTCGAGATCGTCAAGGTACTTTACCGCGGGGCGGATATTCTTATTCTGGATGAACCTACAGCCGTATTGACACCGCAGGAGACCGAGAAACTTTTTAATGTGCTTCGCAAGATGCGGGATGACGGTAAGGCGATTATCATCATCACTCATAAGATGCAGGAAGTACAGTCTTTATCTGATCGTGTGGCAGTGCTTCGAAGCGGCGAATATATCGGCAGTATGAAGACAAAAGAAACGACGATCACAGAGATGACCAATATGATGGTCGGAAGATCTGTGACATTAAATATTGACAGACCGGACCCGGTGGACCCGAAACCGCGTATTGAAGTAAAAGGATTGAATGTCCGAAGCAGTGACGGCATTTTAAAACTTCAGGATGTCAGCTTTACAGCCAACAGTGGAGAGATCCTCGGTATTGCAGGCATTTCCGGATGTGGTCAGAAAGAACTGCTTGAAGCCATTGCGGGCCTTCAGGTGACGGAATCGGGTACGATTGATTATATTAAAGATGACGGTACAAAAGAAACATTGATTGGAAAGGACCCTCTGGCCATTGCGGATATGGGTGTTGCACTTTCATTTGTTCCGGAAGACAGACTCGGAATGGGTCTTGTGGGCAATATGGACCTGACAGACAATGTGATGCTTCGTTCTTTCCGTCAGGGCAAGACGCCGTTTATTAACCGTAAACCTTCGAGGAAGCTGGCGGCGGAGATCGTAGAGAATCTTGAAGTGGCAACGCCGGGTATTTCCACACCGGTTCGAAGACTTTCCGGAGGAAATGTACAGAAAGTTTTAGTCGGACGAGAGATTTCCTCCGCACCGACCGTTCTCTTGACAGCTTATGCGGTGCGTGGACTGGATATCAATTCTTCTTATATGATTTATCAATTGTTGAATGAACAGAAGAAAAAGGGCGTGTCTGTTATCTTTGTCGGAGAAGATCTGGATGTTCTTCTGGAATTATCGGATCGTATCCTCGTCCTTTGCAGCGGACAGGTCAGCGGTATTGTGGATGCCAGAAAGACAGATAAAAATGAGGTCGGAATGATGATGACCAGAATGGGAGGCAGCGAGGATCATGAATGAAAAGAAAAAAGAACCATTATTTCATATAGTGAAAAGGGCTGCGATTCCATGGCAGAAGGCACTCATCATCCGTGCGGTGGCTATTATCATGGCTCTGATTATTTGTGCGGTCGTGACGACCATCACAACAGGTATTGACCCGATCAAGGTATTTCAGTCCATCTTTGTGGGAGCCTTCGGTTCTGCGCGAAAGACATGGATCACTTTACAGAATACAGCGATTCTTTTACTTATTTCTTTGGCTTTAACGCCGGCTTTCAAGATGAAATTCTGGAATATCGGCGGTGAGGGACAGGTCCTGATCGGCGGTCTTGCGGCGGCAGCATGTATGATCTGTCTTGGAAGTAAACTTCCGAATGCCGCAGTTATTGTATGTATGATCATTGCCAGCCTTGTGGCCGGAATGATCTGGGGTGTTATCCCGGCTTTCTTTAAAGCAAAATGGAATACGAACGAGACCCTTTCCACCCTGATGATGAACTATATTGCGACCCAGCTTGTTGCTTTCTATACGATTGTGTGGGAAGTACCGAAGGGTTCCGGTAAGATTGGTATTATCAACCAGAATTCCAATGTGGGATGGCTTCCTCAGTTATTTGGCTCGAAATATCTGCTGACGATTTTGGTTGCAGTCATCGTTACAATTTTCATGTATGTATATTTGAACTACAGTAAACACGGATATGAGATTTCTGTTGTCGGTGAGAGTGAAAATACAGCCAGATATATTGGTATTAAAGTTGAAAAAGTTATTATCCGTACCATGCTTTTATCCGGTGCCATTTGTGGTCTTGTAGGACTTCTTCTGGTCGGCGGAATCAACCATACAGTCACCACCACAATTGCCGGCGGACAGGGATTTACGGCGGTGCTTGTATCCTGGATGGCGAAATTTAATCCGCTGACAATGATTTTCTCCAGTATCCTGATCATCTTTATGGATCGGGGTGCCAGCGAAATTTCTACAAGTTTTGGATTAAACCATTCTTACTCAGACATTTTGACAGGTATCATCCTGTTCTTCATTATCGGATGTGAATTTTTCATTTCCTATCGTCTGCAGTTCCGTAAAAAAGATGAGAAGGAGGGACAGTAATCATGTTAAGTTTTTTACTTGCGTTCATACCGAGAGCCATTGTACAGGGCATTCCGCTTTTGTTTGGAAGTACCGGAGAAATTATTACAGAAAAGTCCGGCAACCTGAATCTTGGAATTCCTGGTGTTATGTACGTTGGCGGTATATGTGGTGTTATCGGTTCCTTCTTTTATGAGAGGAGTGTTCCGAGTCCGTCGGACATGAATCCGGCATTGGCTATTTTGATACCGATGTTTTGCTGTCTGCTTGGTTCATTGCTTATGGGACTCTTGTATTGTTTTCTCACAGTTACGCTGCGGGCAAATCAGAACGTGACAGGTCTTGCCATGACAACCTTCGGTGTTGGTTTTGGTAATTTCTTCGGCGGTTCTCTGATCAAACTTGTTGACAGTGATGTACCGTCCATCGCGCTGACTGCAACGAGCAGTTATTTCAGCAAGTCGCTTCCGTTTGCAAAAAATCTTGGCGGATTTGGAAAGCTGTTCTTATCCTACGGTTTCCTCGCTTATGTGGCCGTTGCCATTGCACTTGCATCATCCTATATTTTAAATCATACCCGTGTGGGACTCCATCTTCGTGCTGTCGGTGAAGGCCCGAATACAGCGGATGCGGCAGGTATTAATGTTACACGGTACAAATACATTGCCACCTGCGTCGGATGTATGGTTGCAGGTCTCGGCGGTCTGTATTATGTTATGGATTATGCATGCGGTGTATGGTCCAATGACGCCTTTGGTGACAGAGGATGGCTTGCGATCGCCCTCGTAATCTTTACGATCTGGCGTCCGAATGTGAGTGTATTTGCCTCCTTCCTTTTCGGTGGTCTTTACATTCTCTATCTGTATATTCCATCCGGTATGAATCACATGGAGTATCAGGAATTATATAAGATGATTCCGTATATCGTAACCATGGTCGTTCTCGTTGTGACAAGCATGCGGAGAAAACGTGAAAACCAGCCGCCTGCAAGTCTCGGACTTCCATATTTCCGAGAGGAACGATAAT
>JAEDDO010000103.1 GCA_016298055.1 Frisingicoccus sp. | reverse complement strand
AAGCCATTGGGGACGGAGTTTTTGGCTCACCAATTTCTTATCTCTGATAATTTGAAATAGACCATAAGGGACAATAAAAAAGCCAAAAACTCCGTCCCCAATGGCATAATACCGCCGGATTGGGCGCATACTAAACCGACAATAATTATCAGGAGGTTTTTGGTTTGAAAGAAATTCGAGCAATTAGAGGAAGGGAAGTATTGGATTCCAGGGGCAATCCGACAGTTGAGGTTGAAGTACATCTTGGACATCATATTATGGGGCGTGCTATTGTGCCATCCGGAGCATCGACAGGTATTTATGAGGCACTGGAGCTTCGGGATGAGGATCCGAAGCGTTATGGCGGAAAGGGCGTGCGCAAAGCTGTAAAGCATGTTAACGAAGTGATTTCGAAAGAGCTGCAGGGGATGGATGTCACAAGACAGCGAAAGATTGATGAATGTCTTTTGAATCTGGATGGAAGCGATACAAAAAAGAATCTGGGCGCGAATGCCATTCTCGGAGTTTCACTTGCCTGTGCCCGTGCGGCGGCAAATATGTATCATATGCCTTTGTACCGTTATATCGGAGGTATATCGGGAAATTTACTTCCAATGCCGATGATGAACATTTTAAATGGGGGTGCGCATGCGGATAACGGTATTGATTTTCAGGAGTTTATGATTATTCCTGCCGGTGCGTCCTGCTTTAAAGAGTGTCTTCGTATCGGAAGCGAAGTTTTTCATTCACTTAAGAATGTTTTAAAAGACATGGGTCTGAATACGGCTGTAGGGGATGAAGGCGGTTTCGCACCGGATCTGGCAAGTAATGAGGACGGGCTTAAGGTTATCATGGAAGCCATCTGCAAGGCAGGCTATGAGCCGGGCAAAGATGTATGCCTGGCTCTGGATGTGGCCAGCAGTGAATTTTATAAAGATGGAAAATATATTTTATATGGTGAGGGAAATCGTTCTTTAGACAGTAAGGAAATCTGTGATTATTATGAGACGCTCATTCAAAAATATCCGATTGTTTCTATTGAAGACGGATGTGATCAGGATGACTGGGACGGATGGAAATATATGACAGAGCGGCTCGGAAATAAAATTCAGCTTGTCGGAGATGATTTCTTTGTGACAAATACCCGACGTCTGAAGGAGGGAATCCGAAAGAACACTGCCAATGCAATACTCATTAAGCCGAACCAGATCGGTACACTTACTGAGACAATGGATGCTGTGCATATGGCACAGCAGGCCGGATATGGTGCTGTTATGTCCCACAGATCGGGAGAAAGCGAAGATACGACAATCGCAGATCTTTCTGTCGCGCTGCATTGCGGTCAGATTAAGACCGGGTCCCTTTCCCGAACAGACAGACTTTCAAAATATAATCAGCTGCTCCGGATAGAAGAAGGGCTGGGAAATGGTGCCAGATTTATCAATCCTTTTATTGACAAACCGGCATGAAATTACTATAATAATTAGACAGTAGGCACTTTGCTTCGACAAAGTGTCTTGTCTTAAACTTATAGGAAGGTGCAGGTATGGAACAAAAGAGAGTTTTTTCACTGTTAGTGGATAATACTTCCAGTGTTTTAAGCCGTGTATCAGGACTTTTTACCCGTAGAGGTTACAATATTCACAGTATTGCTGCCGGAGTGACAATGGATCCAAGATTTACACGGATAACCGTCGTTGTTGACGGTGATGATCAGATTCTTGAGCAGATTGAAAAACAGCTCCGGAAGATGGTGGATGTGCGTGATGTAAAGACATTAAAAGAAGGTTCTTCCGTATGCCGAGAATTGATGATGGTCAAGATTCGGGCTAATGTGGAGGAACGTCAGGCAATTCTTGCAATTGCGGATATATTCAGAGCAAAAGTTGTCGATGTTGGAATGGATTCGATGATTATTGAATTGACAGGTAACCTGTCAAAACTTGAAGCATTTTTGCGTCTGGTCAGCGATTACGATATTCAGGAACTGGCACGAACAGGCATTACCGGTCTGTCAAGAGGCATGGATGATGTAAAGTGGTTCTGACTTCAAAGCTATGCATGCGAAAGCAGCAGCGCATCCATCTGAAGTGATCGGAGACGATATCCGTAAATTATCAGTTGGAATGGACAGAAAAAATGAATTGACAATGAATGCATTGGGGACAGATTCCTTTCAGGAGCCTGTCCCCCTTTTGATAGGGAACAGATTTTATCAGGAAAAATCAGTGACCTGTCTCCTGAAAAAGGGAGGTGTTGAAAATGTATCAGTTTTTTATGAGTTCACCGATTGGAAAACTCCGTCTTGTTGAGTCAGGAGGGTTTCTTAAAGAAATTTCATTGGCAGATATTCCTGATGCACGGCTGAATTCTGAGGGAAAGATTATAAAGACAGCGGAAACATTTACTCAGGCACTTACAGAAAAAACAGAGATTCTTGCAGAGACGGAACGTCAGCTGAAAGAGTATTTTGTTGGTGTACGAAAAAAATTTGAATTGCCTTTGAAACCGGACGGAACAGTTTTTTTTCAGACGGTGTGGAAGGCACTTTTAGATATCCCTTATGGTCAGACACGCACTTACGGTGAGATTGCCTCATCCATCGGCAAACCGAAGGCGGCCAGAGCTGTCGGCATGGCAAATCATCATAATCCGATCATGATCGTTATTCCGTGCCATAGAGTGATAGGTTCCCATGGACAGTTGGTTGGATATGCGGGCGGCCTGGAAGTCAAACAAAAGCTGCTGGATTTGGAGAAAAAATATGACAGTTGAACAGATCAGAGAAGAACTGGAGAAAAAAGCAGATGAAGAATACCGGGAGTTTCACAGTAAACTTCTTCCCGGAACCGAGAATATACTTGGCGTTCGCATACCGGAACTCAGAAAGATCGCAAAGCGGATGGTGAAGGATGATTGGCGGTTTTATTTGAATGAAGCTCCGGATAAGTATTATGAAGAAGATATGCTCAGGGGCTTTATAATCGGATATGCGGATATGATCTTTGAAGAACGGATGCGTGTGATAGCGGACTTCATACCTTCGATTCAAAACTGGGCGGTTTGTGACAGTTTTTGTTCGACATTGAAATTTACAAAAAAATATCAAGCTCAGATGTGGAATTTTATAAAGCCCTATTTTCAATCCGAATCTACATATGAGATTCGTTTTGCGGCAGTTATGGCATTGGATTATTATCGGCTGCCCGAATATGCACAGGAAGTATTTGTGTTTTTTGATCATGTAAAGAACAAGGATTATTATGTGCAGATGGCGATCGCATGGGCCGTTTCCGTTTATTATATTTATTTACCTGAAATAACTGAAGACTATATACGTCATAATGCTTTAGATGATTTTACACATAATAAAGCCATACAGAAAATATGTGAATCTTACCGGGTGGACAAAGAAACGAAGGCAAGACTGAGAACATTAAAGAGGAAACAAAAACAATGAGCATACAGTTGATCAGTTTGAGTCACAAAACGGCGGATCTGAATGTACGAAGCTGTTTTTCAATGAGCTTGGAGCAGCAGAAGAACTGCATGAAGGCAATCTATTCTGAAGATATGGTTGAAGAGTGCGTGATTCTCTCCACATGCAATCGTCTTGAGATTTATCTGTACGGGAAAGATGAGGATCAGAGACAGATTTTTAAGAAGGCGGAAAATCATCTCTTTTCTCAGCTTGATCTGCCGGATAAAATTGACGGTGCGGAATATTTGCGTTTTTATTCAGGAAAAAAAGCGGTTGAGCATCTTTTTCTTGTAGCCAGCGGTCTGGATTCACAGGTGATCGGGGAAGATCAGATTCTCGGGCAGGTGAAAGAGGCACAGGCTATGGCTGCGGAGGCTGCCACTGTAGGTACATTTTTAAATACCTGTTTTCGATATGCGATCACGGCTGCTAAAAAAATAAAAACAGAGACAGAGCTTTCAAAGACAGCCGTTTCAACTGCGACGATTGCCATCAAGGCTGCGAGAGATGCGCTGGGAACATTAAAGCAGAAAAAAGTGCTGATCATCGGTGCCTCCGGAAAGATCGGAGGAAGTGTTTATAAAAATCTTTTATCCGATAATGAGGCCAAAATTTATATCACACAACGGCAAAAATGTAAGAAACATGCGAGTGAAAAGGTGACTGTCATCGATTACAGTGAGCGGTATGCATGGCTGGAGCCGATGGATGTGATCATCAGTGCCACAGCAAGTCCCCATTATACACTGACCTTTGATAAGGTGAAAGGGGCATTGCAGTCGGATCGGGAAAGAGTCTTTGTTGATCTTGCGGTTCCTCCGGATATTGACGGCAGAGTCCTTCAATTAGAACATACCCATTATTACAATTTGGATGATTTTACGAAAATTGCCGAGGAAAATAATCGAAGAAAAAAACATGAGGCCGCGGCAGCACTGGATATTTTAGAAGACTATTGCATACAGTTTGAAAAATGGATGATTTTTCAGACTTATTATTCGAACCTTGAAGAGGTAAGGGAAAACATATGTGGACAGGCCAAACGTTACGGTGCTGAAAAAGCTTTCAATCGCTTTTTTTACACACTCCGGGATTGTATGGAACCGGATGAACTGGAGATTTTTATGAAAACTTTGAAAAAAATAGGAGATATGGAATAGGAGGTATCTCTATGTCAGCATTTCCGGTATTTATGGAGATGGAAGATGAAACGTGCCTTATTGTCGGAGGCGGACGGGTCGCTTATCGAAAGGCCCATGCTTTATGCCAGACGGGAGCCCGGGTGCATGTCATCAGTAAAACATTTGATGAGCGGTTTGTCGGACTGAAAAAGGATGGAGTGCAGTGCCACGAGGTCAATGACGGTGTGGAGGCGGTCAAAGATTGGCTTGAATGTGAAAATATCGCATTGCTTATCTGTGCGACGGATGATGCAGAGATCAACCACCGACTGGCATGTCTCGGAAAAATGCATCATATTCCTGTGAACTCGGCAACGAATCCGAAAGACTGTACATTTTATTTTCCTTCTCTTGTCCGGAGGGGTGATCTGACAATTGGTGTGTCTACCGGGGGAAAGGTTCCGGCCCTGTCGCGGATGGCGGCAGAGCAGATAGGTCAGATGTTTCCTGATTGGTACGGTAAACTTACCAGGGTAAGCGGACAGGCGAGAGAAAAGATGAAAGGTTTATCCTTCAGCTTTGAAGAACGGAAGAATATTTTGGAAAGTATTTTGAAAACCGGCATAAAATATGAAGGCAATATTGATGAAGCGACAGTGGATCAGATGATTCAAAAAAATCAGGCGGTAGAAAAGAATGATCATTAAAATAGGAACACGAAAAAGTCAGCTGGCGCAGATCCAGACACAGATTGTAGTTGAAAAAATTCAAAAGCTTGTTCCGGATGCCCGGATTGAGATATGTCCGATCATGACAGAGGGCGACCGGCGTCTTAATCAGTCATTAAACAGCTTTGGCGGTAAAGGTGTTTTTACAAAAGAACTGGAGAGAGCTCTTTTGGAGGGAGAGATCCATATGGCTGTTCACAGTGCGAAGGATATGCCGATGGAATTCGAAGAAGGACTCTGTCTTGCGGCGGCTGTTGAGCGGGCAGAGTGGGAAGATATGATGGTGACCTGTGACGGAAAATCCATAGAACATATGAAGCCCGGTACGGTGATCGGTACAGGCAGTCTCAGAAGAAGCCTTCAGATTTGCCGTATAAATCCGGGGCTCATTACAAAAGATATCCGGGGAAATGTGCAGACACGTCTCCAAAAACTGGAATCGGGCATGTATGAAGGCATTATCCTTGCGAGAGCAGGTGTCGAGAGACTGAGACGAGCCGGTTCAGATAGAAATTTTCTGGATAGATTTTTTTATGAGCCGCTTAGCCTTGACCAGTGTATTCCGGCAGCAGGACAGGCGATACTTGCTGTTGAAACATCAAAGAGAGCCCTTTTGGATCCGGAATTTGCATCTCTGTGTGAGAAGCTTAATGATGCCGATGTATGGCAGCAGCTGATGGCGGAACGCAGCTTTTTAAAAAGAATGAACGGCGGATGCAATGCTCCGGCCTGTGCTTTTTCATGGATAGATGACGGAAGATTTTATATACGGGGCGGATTTTCGGCGGATAGCCGGGGGATGATTTACGATGAGGTCTCCGGCGATGTTTGTTTCGGTGAAGCTCTCGGGGCCGAACTGGCAGAAAGATTATGGAACAGGGGACAGATGGAAGATGGCGGAAAATAAAGGAAAAGTATATCTGGTCGGAGCGGGTCCTGGAGATCCGGAACTTATTACCCAAAAGGGGCTGCGGTGCATTCAGAGAGCAGAGGTTATTGTGTATGATTATCTGGCATCCAATACCCTGTTAAATGAGGCTCCGGTACATGCGGAACTGATCTATGCGGGAAAACGGTCAGGAAAACATCATATGAG
>JAEDDO010000102.1 GCA_016298055.1 Frisingicoccus sp. | reverse complement strand
ATGGCCGCTGTATTAATGATCGTACCCATATTTCTGTTCTGTCCTTTCTCCGATGTAAAAAAGAAAAGATGCCCCGAATATTCAGGACATCTTATTATTCATCTTTATTAAGCTAAGTTTGCTTTAGCTACTTCACATAAAGCTGTGAATCCGGCAGCATCGCTGATAGCCATTTCGGAAAGCATCTTACGGTTTACGTCAACACCAGCAACTTTTAAACCGTGCATTAATTTGCTGTAGGAAAGACCGTTCATTCTTGCTGCAGCATTGATTCTTGCGATCCAAAGCTGTCTGAACTGACGTTTTCTTTCTTTTCTGCCTGCGAAGGAACTTGTTAATGCTCTCATTACAGACTGTTTTGCTACTCTATACTGTTTGGATCTGGCACCTCTGTAACCTTTAGCCAGCTTTAAAGTTCTATTATGTTTTTTTCTAGCGTTTAATCCACCTTTAACTCTTGCCATTATTATATCCTCCGTTTCATTCTATTACAGGTAAGGTAAAATCTTCTTCATAACTTTTGCATTTGTTGCATCTGTCATGGCTGCTTTTCTAAGATTTCTCTTTGTCTTTGTAGATTTCTTTGTCAGAATGTGGCTCTTGTAAGCTTTCATTCTTTTTAATTTACCAGTACCTGTCTTTTTGAAACGCTTTGCTGCTGCTCTGCTTGTTTTGATCTTTGGCATAGTTTGTATCCTCCTTAATATCTACATATGATTAATTGCGTTTTTCTGATAAGAACATGACCATGCTCTTTCCTTCCAACTTAGCTGGTTTATCAATTACTGCAACATCTGATAACTTTTCAGCAAATCCATCCAAAATCACCTTTCCTGATGCGGTATGTGCCAGCTCACGTCCACGGAAACGTACAGAAACCTTCACACGATTGCCGCCCTGAAGGAACTTACGTGCATGGTTCATCTTGGTATTTAAGTCATTCACATCGATGTTCGGTGATAAACGAATCTCCTTAACGTCAATAACTTTCTGTTTCTTTCTTGCTTCCTTTTCTTTACGAGCCATCTCATAACGATACTTACCGTAATCAATAATCTTACATACCGGTGGTTTTGCCTGCGGGGCAATCTTTACTAAGTCCAGATTAGCTTCTCTTGCTAACTTCATGGCATCCTTAGCGGACATAACCCCTAACTGTTCGCCTTCTGCACTGATCAGACGTACTTCCTTGTCGCGAATCTGCTCGTTAATCATTAAATCGCTAATAATTGACACCTCCATATTCAAATAAAAAAATGGTGAGCAGCATACTACTCACCATTCATTGAGACACAATTGTGCCAATCATTCTGAATATAAACCCGAGTCATTCCAAATGCTAAGGTGAGAGTGAGTACTCTGCTTTCTTATCGTGTTCTAAACACTTTATGTAGAATACTACACTTTCACCGCTATGTCAAGCACTTTTCAAACTTTTAAATTTCAATTTTTGCGCCGAGAAGTTTAGCGAATTCTGCAACGATTGCTGTATCGCCAGGCCATGCCGGAGCTGTTACAAGATTGCCGTCAACAACGGCCTTATCAACATCTACTTCAACGTATGTTCCGCCTGCCAGAGTGATGTCCGGACCAACTGCAGGATATGCGGTTGCTTTATATCCTTTAAGTACGCCTGCTGCTGTGAGAACCTGAGGACCATGGCAGATAGCTGCAACAGGTTTGTTGTCTTTAAAGAATTCCTGAACGATCTCGATTACTCTTGCATTCAGACGGATGTATTCCGGAGCACGGCCGCCTGTAATAAAAAGGCCTGCGTAATCTGCTGTATTCACTGCATCAAAGTCTGCATTCAGAGCAAAATTATGTCCCGGTTTTTCTGAATATGTCTGATCACCTAAAAAGTCATGAACTGCTGTGCGAACAACATCACCGGCTTTTTTATCCGGACATACGGCATCTACCTGATATCCTAACACGGACAATGCCTGAAATGGTACCATTGTTTCATAATCTTCTGTAAAATCACCAACGAGCATTAAAATTTTCTTTGCCATACAAAAAACCTCCTGCATTTATTATTAACTAAATTATAACACTTTCGCAAGAAATATCCAGTAAAATTTCTATAAATTTCGAAATTTTTCCAACATTTTAAACAGACAACAGGGACAGATTTCTGTTTATGAAAGGAAGATAAATTTCACTTCCCCATCCATATCATCTGAAATACCGGAAAAATTATTGTAAGCTTTTGATGCATCTAAAATGCCATTTAAATTGTCTAAAAGACTCTCGATATCACCATCAAAAGCATTGACCAGTTTTTCGATACCTTCCCGGTTAAATTCGATCATACCTGAATTCAGTTCACCCGCACCCTGATCCAACTGATTTACACCGTCAACAAGGGCACCGGAACCGGATTGTAATGTGTTCAGTCCCGAATTGAGTACCATTACGCCGCTGTGAAGATCAAAAGCTCCATCAAGAAGTACTTTCATTCCCTCAGTCAGAGCTTTTGCTCCATCATCTGCAGACTGAAGATTTTCGCTGAGTACATAACTTCCGTCACAAACCTGTTCGGCACCTCCGGCCAGATTGCCAAGTCCTTCCGTCAATACTTTGGTTCCCTCTAAAAGTTCGCCTGTTCCGCTGACAAGCTGAGTTGTACCATTGTTTAACTGTTCGGCCATTCCGGATACTCCGGCATCCAGCTGAGCCGCTCCGTTTATGATACTTCCGTTTAAGGCATTGTTCAGTCCCGAAGATCCTGTCTTTATTTCTCCATTAAGACTTCCCGACAGATTTTCTGCCCCTGCTGCTGCATTATTCAACCCGCCTGCCAGTTCACTGCTTCCTCCGGCAAGGTTGGCCGCTGCGGATGCGGCATCTGCAAAAGCTGCATTCACGCTGCTCTCCTGAGATGTCAAAGCTTCTATGACTGCATCGACGGTCTGTGAATTTTCTTCTGTCCTCAGACTTTCCACTGCGCCAATCAGCTCTGCATTACTGATACCGGCTGAAGAAAGGCTGTCTGCCAGCGACTGTATTCCTAATGCCAGTTGTTCAGAAGATGCAGCCGCATTGGAAATTCCGTTTTTCAGCTCATCCGCTCCCGCTGCTACGCTGCTTATCCCCGCATCTAAACTGGCTGCTCCCGCTGCTGCGGCCTCAATACCGCCCTTTAATTCTCCTGCGCCTCCGGACAATGCTCCAATTCCGCTTTCCACCTGAGATTTCATACCTGCTGCACCGTCGTACAACTGCTGTATTCCCGGAAGCAATTGATTTGAAGTGCTTGTATAGGCATTCACTGCACCCTGAGAAACAGCTTTGGCCCCTGCATTTAAATCTTTTGCTCCGGATGCAAGCTCAGATGTACCATCTGCCAGAACTTTGCTTCCCTTCGAAAGTTCTTCGGCCCCTTTTGATAAGATTCCGGTTCCCTTTTCAAGTGTCTCTCCGCCATCGACCAGCTGGGAAATGCCATCAATCAACGTTCCTGAAGAACTTAAGAGCTGATCCAATCCCTCTTTTAACTGTCCGGAACCATCAACCAGCTGATTGGCAGCACTTTGAAGCTGATCCATTGACTCTTCCAGATCTTCCAGACTGTCAAATTTCTTTTCAGTCATCGAATTAAAGATTTCATTTGTAGCCACTGTAATACCTTCCACCCCGTCATAGTCCACAACATCCGCTTCTATTGTAAAATAATCCGGAAGATTTATATCCTCCACACAGAGTTCATCTTTCAGCTTCGGTATGCCCATGCCGATAGCCAGATTTCGCTCACCGTCCGAAATGATTTTTCCGTTCTCTACAGTAACATTTGAAAACTTTTCCGTATTTAAAATAAGTCCTGTCACCATTAAAAACGGTGTATAAGAAGTATTATTTTCACCGGTCTTGTTTTCATAATTGTACTGTATAACTAAATGTCCGCTTTTTCCCTGAAGCTCTGAAGGTTCCACCTTCTTTCCGTCCAGCATATAAGTGACCTGAACACCCACCGGTAATTCTTTTGTCGTAGTTCCCTGATAAACGATATCCTGACCGTCACCTTCCCAGACAATTCCCTGTTGATTTCTGCTAAAAGTTTCATCTCCTTTTACATTTTCAATATTCTCAAGCTCTGAAACATCTTTAATATTTTCCAATCCGGAAATATTTTTCAACTGATCGGATACTGTTACAGATCGGATATTCCCCGAAGCATCCAGTTTTACATAAACCGTTTCATCCTTTCGTGCTGTGGCCTGCTGTTTTGTTCCTGACGCAGACTGAACATTTTCCTGTGCCCATACAGGAATCGCCGGCAGCTGGCTGCCTCCTAAAACAAGTGCAACTGTAAGTGCCGCCGCCACAATTTTCTGATATTCTCTATTTTTCATAATGATGACCTCCCTGTTTTTTCATATCTTTTGTCGTCTTACAAATAACTTTATCAAATACCATAAGCATGGACGATAAAACAAAAATTACAACAAACATGCTGATGATCGCGCCCCGTCCCATCAGGGTGCAAAGAGCCGAAATCATATCAATATCCGAGTACAGTCCTACGCCGAAAGTTGCCGCAAAAAATCCGAGTGCAGAGACAATAATCGATGTTACAGATGATGTAAGTGCAATACGTATTGCTTCCTTCTTTTCTTTTCCGCTACACCGTTCTTTTTTATACCGGGTCGTCATTAAAATAGCATAGTCAACCGTTGCGCCGAGCTGTATCGTTCCGATTACGATCGAAGCAATAAATGGCAGCTGCGTTCCCGTATAAAAAGGTATACCCAAATTAATGAAAATGGCAAACTCAATGACTGCTACTAAAATTACCGGAATAGAAATCGATTTAAATACAAACAGTATGATTAAAAATACCGCTCCGATAGAAATTGCATTGACAACTTTAAAATCCTTATCTGTAATCTGTATCAAGTCTTTTGTACACGGAGCTTCACCGATAAGCATGGCATCCGGATCGTATGTTTTAATCATTCTGTTTAATGTCTCGCACTGGGCATTAACTTCATCCGACGCCACTTTATACTCGGACTGAACAAGAATGAGCTGCCAGTTCTCCTTCTTTAACGTATCTGTCAATTTATCAGGAATCATTTCCCGGGGAATTGCTGATCCGAGAACACTGTCAAGGCCCAAAGCAAAACGCACGCCCTGAGTTTCCTGCATTTCCTTTAAAAGCGCTTTCCCATCTTTTGAAGGAAGATCTGCTCTTATAAGGACCATATGCGTCGCATTCATTCCAAACATATCCGACAGCTTATCATTTGCCTGAATACTCTCAAGGTATTTCGGCAAGGTTGCATCCAGATTGTAGTACACATCTGTATTCCTGTATCCGCACACAGCCGGCACAAGTCCGACAAGAAAAACAAAAATCCATACTTTGTAATGTCTCATGACAAAATCCGACAGTTTTGTTATCTTCGGTATAAGCGGGCGATGGGATGTCTTCTCAATCACTTTATCAAAAATAAGAATCAATGAAGGCAAGATCGTCACACAGGAAATGACGCCGAAAATAACACCTTTAGCCATGACAATCCCCAAATCTTTTCCAAGTGCAAAACTCATAAAACAAAGTGCAATAAATCCGGCTACCGTTGTCACCGAACTTCCGACAACAGATGAAAAGGTATTCGAAATTGCCTCTGACATCGCCTTTTCTTTATCCCCCGGAAAAAGTTTTTGATTTTCTTTGTAACTATGCCATAAAAAAATCGAATAATCTAAAGTTACACCGAGCTGAAGTACTGCGCTGAGCGCCTTTGTAATGTAGGAAATCTCTCCAAGAAACACATTCGTTCCCAGATTGTAAATAACCGCCATACCAATACTGATCATAAAAAATACCGGAAGAATCCAACAATCCATAAAAATGGACAAAACAATGCATGTCAGCACAACGGCGACCAGCACATAAATCGGCATCTCTTTATCGGATAAATTCTTAATATCCGTCACCACAGCAGACATACCGCTGAGATAACACTGATCCTTTGTAATTTCACGGATCTGGCTGATAGCTTCCATTGTTGTGTCCGCGGACGTGGTATCCTTAAAGAATATTGCCATTAATGTGGCATCGTCCGTATTAAAGATGTCTTTCAGCTCATCCGGAAGTATCTCCATAGGTACAGACAAATCCATCAATGAATCATACCAGATCACTTCTTCAACCCCGTCAACCCCTTCTATCTTTTTCTTTATTTCTGCCGTGTCTTTCACAGACATACCTTCAACAATCTCCATGGCAAATGCACCTTTGCCAAAATCCTGCATCAAAATATCCTGACCCTTCATCGTCTCGATATCACCCGGCAAATAATATAAAATATCGTAATTTACCTTTGTTTTAAAATAACCCATTGCCGATGGAATCAAAAGTAAAATTCCGAAAATCAGAACAAGTACCCGGTATTTCACAATTTTTTCCCTTAATTTCGCCATGACTCAGCCTCCTTTTTTATTTTGTGACCATTGGTCATTTTT
>JAEDDO010000101.1 GCA_016298055.1 Frisingicoccus sp. | reverse complement strand
TTTTGACACCCACATCATAAAATAAAATATTGTTTATAATAATGAGTAAGTCGCCCTTTGGATTTGTTTCCGGGGGCGATATTTTTTGGAGGGTGAGAGCAAACTTCGGAGATTGTATAATATACCTAATAGGTGTATAATCGGAAATATGTGATGTAAAACTCAGAGTAGAAGAGCAGATGATTATTATGGAATTTGTGAAAGAAACTAAGAATAAATTATCCGGATTTTGGAGGTCGTGAAATTGAAGATAAGAATAGGAATGGGATATGATGTCCATTGTTTAACAGAAGATAGAAAACTGATACTTGGAGGCGTGGATATTCCCTATGAAAAAGGGCTTTTAGGACATTCAGATGCAGATGTGCTTTTACATGCGATTATGGATGCACTTCTCGGAGCAGCGGCGCTTGGAGATATCGGAAAGCATTTTCCGGATACAGATCCGGCATATAAAGGAATTTCCAGCGTGGAATTATTAAAACATGTGGGTGGACTTCTCGATGAACATGGTTATAGGATTGGGAATATTGATGCGACGATCATTGCTCAGAGACCGAAAATGGCGCCTCACATTCAGGCGATGCGTGAGAATACTGCGAAGGCTTTGAATATAGATGTGGATCAGATTAACATTAAGGCAACAACAGAAGAAGGACTTGGTTTTACAGGAGAAGGATTGGGCATTGCATCCAATGCGATCTGTATGATTGAGAAGGCATAAATTATGAAGACAGAGAAATTTGTAAAATATTTTATGGATGGATGCAAGGAAGAGGGCGAGCTCAATGTGGGACTTGAGGTGGAGCATTTTATTATAAATTGTGAATCCCATGAAACGATGGTCTATGAAGGAGAACATGGTGTGGCGGCATTGATGGAAAGACTGTCGGCCGGTTATCCTGAAAAACATTTGGAAGAGGGAATGTTGATCGGACTTGAAAGTGATGATATTCTCATTACGCTTGAGCCTGGATGTCAGTTGGAGATCAGTACAGCACCCTTTGCATCTGTAGATCAGATGATGGAACGTTATCACCAGGCCCGTCTTGAAGTGGAAAAGATTGTACAAAGCTGGGGATATAAGCTTGTGACAGAAGGTTATCTTCCTTATAAAAAGGCCGAGGAGGTTCCTTTAATAGGAAAAGAGCGTTATCGGTGTATGAATCGCTATTTTGAGCAGACGGGCCGTTATGGAAAGAATATGATGCGGGCGACAGCGGCTTGTCATGTGTCGGTGGATTACTTTGATGAGGAAGATTTTGTAAGAAAATATCGCCTTGCATGGCTGCTGGATCCGCTTTTTGCTCTGCTTACAGAGAATGTGTCCTGCTTTGAAGGGGAAGTCTTTGACGGCCATTTGCTGCGTGATACGATCTGGCAGGGGGTGGATCCGGAACGGGTATGCATGTGTCCGGATACATTTTCGGAGGACTTTGGTTTTGATTCTTATGCGAAGTGGCTTATGAACGTGCCGGTTATTGTCATGCATGCGTCGGATCGATATGTTTATGAACCGGATAAGACAATTGGTCAGTGTATGGAAAGTTACGGGGATAATGAAGACAACGTGAAACATTATCTGTCAATGGTCTTTCCGGACGTTCGTCTGAAACAGTTTATTGAGATCCGTTCTGCAGACAGTATGCCGGAGCATTTTGTGAAAGCCTATTGTGCCCTCGTTAAAGGCATTTTTTCCAGTGAGGAGACGATTAAGGATATGCTGCTTGTTTTGCCGGAGAATGGGGAGGACGTCATCAAAGCAAAAGAAAATATTAAAGAGGATGGTTATGATGCAGAAGTTTATGGCTTGAATGCGCGCCTGATTCTGCACTGGATGCTTGGAAAAGCAGAAGAAAATCTTGAGGGAACAGAAAAAGAAGCTCTGGAGGTATGGTATGAACACATCAATCAATAAAAAAGACATCAATGCAAAAGAACTGACAGGAATGATTGGGGATTATATCCGTTCTCACATGAGTGAATGTAAAAAGTCCGCATTTCGGATGGAAAATTATATTAAACATTCAGATTTGAATGCGGGGGGAAATAATTATACCCGCACCATGCCGATCCCAAAGATTTTTGATTATCGTACGATCGAGCATTTTTCGGAAATTGTGTCAGAAACCTACGGTATTTTTGAAAAAGTGATTGAAGCCTATCTGAAAGATCCGGAATATCGAAAACTTTTTCCTTTTTCAAAGGAGCTGGAAGAACTGATCCTTCTTCCGACAGGATATAAGGAAGCGGTTCCGGTCTGCAGAATTGATATTTTTTATAATGAAGAAAATGGACAATTTAAATTCTGTGAATTTAATACGGATGGAACCAGTGCAATGAATGAAAATAAGGTGCTGGATGATATCCTTTATATGAATAATGCATGGACAGCGTTCGAACATGAAGTGAATGCGGGACGATTTGAGCTAGTCGATTCCTGGATCGATGCCCTTTTAGAAACTTATCATTCGGTAGAAGGGGCAAAAGAAAAACCTTATGTGGCAATTATGGATTTCCTTGATAAAGCTTATTTAAGAGAATTTTTTGTCTTTGAACGTCATTTTCGTGCGAAGGGAATTGAAGCGGAAGTGTGTGATATCCGTCATTTGACCTATGAGAACGGAAAGCTCTTGTCTCCGACAGGTCATGTGATCGATGTGGTTTATCGCCGTGCGGTGACGAGTGACATTATGAAAGACTATGACCGGGTGCAGCCTTTTATTCAGGCTGTTAAAGAGGGAAACGTGTGTCTGATCGGTGCTTTTAAGACTCAGATCATTCATCATAAAGCCATCAATCAGGTCCTTGTCCATCCGATGACAAAGGTAATTTTGACTCCGGAGGAAAATCAGTTTATTGAGGAACATCTTCCGAAGACTTTTGAGCTGGATAAAATCGGAGAAGGAGGCCTGCTTTCAAAGGTTTATGAAGATAAAGATGATTGGATCATCAAACCGGTCGATTCCTATGCGGCAAAAGGTGTGTATGCAGGTGTTGACTACAGTCACAGTGAGTGGAAGCGGATTGTGGACGGATGTTTCGGACAAAATTATATTCTTCAGGAGTATTGCAGGCCTTATTTGACGGAAAATATCTATTTTGGTAAAAAACCATATGAATTTCAGCTTTACAGCAACCTGACCGGATTATATACTTATAATGGAAAGTTTCAGGGAGTTTATTCCCGGATGTCCGACGGCGGCATCATTTCTACACAATATAATGAAAAAACAGTAGCGACTCGCTATATCAATAAGGAGGAGAGTGAAGATGAAACTTTATAATACATTGTCACGTAAAAAGGAAGAATTTGTCCCTGTAGAAGAGGGAAAGGTGCGCATGTATGTGTGCGGCCCGACCGTATATAACTATATTCATATCGGTAATGCCCGCCCGATGATCGTTTTTGATACGGTGCGCCGTTATTTTGAATATAAAGGATACGATGTGAATTATGTATCCAACTTTACAGATGTGGATGATAAGATCATTAAAAAGGCCAATGAAGAGGGCGTGCCGGCATCCGTGATTTCTGAGCGATATATTAAGGAAGCTCAGACCGATATGGAAGGCCTCAATGTGAAGGAAGCAACAACTCATCCAAAGGCAACGGAAGAAATCGACGGCATGATCGATATGATCCAGACATTGATCGACAAGGGCTATGCATATGAAGTAAACGGCACAGTTTATTACCGTACACGTAAATTTGAGGGCTATGGAAAGCTGTCAAAGAAAAATATTGATGATCTTTCTGCCGGTATCCGTATTGCGGTCAGCGATGAGAAAGAAGATCCGATGGATTTTGTTCTCTGGAAACCGAAAAAAGAAGGTGAGCCATCCTGGCCGTCACCATGGGGCGACGGACGTCCGGGCTGGCATATTGAGTGCTCTGTCATGTCTAAAAAGTATCTTGGCGATGAGATCGATATTCATGCCGGCGGTGAAGACCTCATTTTCCCGCATCATGAAAATGAGATCGCACAGAGTGAAGCTGCAAACGGCAAACCATTTGCAAAATACTGGCTGCATAATGGCTTTTTAAATATTGATAATGTAAAGATGTCCAAATCTCTCGGCAATTTCTTTACGGTAAGAGAAATCAGTGAAAAATATGATCTTCAGGTACTGCGCTTCTTTATGCTCAGTGCTCATTACCGCAGTCCGCTGAATTTCAGTGCAGATTTAATGGCGGCTTCCAAGAACGGTCTTGAGCGTATTTTGACAGCTGTCGGACGTCTGGAAGATATTCAGGGAACAGATGGGGAACTTACAGATGCAGAGCAGGAAGTGATTGCACAGGTTCAGGATCTTGTGAAAAAATTTGAGGATTCCATGGAAGATGACTTTAATACAGCAGATGCGGTTTCTGCTATTTTCGAGCTTGTTAAACTGGCTAATGTGAATGTGAACAAAGAATCTTCTGCAAAACTGGTGGCGACTGTAAAAGATACAATCAAGAAATTGTGTGATGTTCTCGGAATCATCACAGAAAAAGAAGAAGAGCTTCTTGATTCCGACATTGAGAAACTGATCGAAGAGCGTCAGGCTGCACGTAAAGCAAAGAATTTTGCAAGAGCGGATGAAATCCGTGATCAGCTTGCAGCACAGGGAATTCTTCTGGAGGATACAAGAGAGGGTGTCAAATGGAAGAGAGCATAAGTCGGCTTGATGGAGCTTTCAGAGAAACATTCGGACTTGAAGCTGTGGACCTTAAAACCTATTCACCTCTGACGCTTGCCTATATTGGTGATGCGGTGTATGAACTTGTTATCCGCTCTATCATTGTGGAAAAAGGGAATGCACCGGTCAATAAGCTCCATAAACGGTCCAGTCAGCTTGTTAAAGCAAAAAGTCAGGCGGAAGCGGCCGTGAAGCTGATGGATGTGTTCACAGAGGAAGAGCTGGTTGTCTATAAAAGAGGAAGGAATACAAGGTCGCACACAATGGCGAAAAATGCAGATATGATGGATTACCGTATGGCTACCGGATTTGAGGCGGTCATGGGATATCTGCATTTGAAGCAGGATTACGCACGCATCATTGAGCTGGTACGCATAGGTATTGGTGATAAATTAGGAGAGTAAGCATGGGATATGAAGAATTTAAGATCGAAGGGCGCAATCCGGTTATGGAGGCTTTTCGTTCAGGAAGAACGGTTGATAAATTATTTGTTCTGGACGGCTGTGAGGACGGTCCGGTAAAATCCATTATCCGGGCAGCAAAAAAACAGGATACCTATATTCAGTTTGTTAAAAAAGAGCGTCTGGATCAGCTGTCTGAGACGCATCAGCATCAGGGCGTCATTGCGATGGCAGCAGCTTACAGCTACAGTACAGTGGAGGATATTTTAGATATTGCCCGTCAGAAAAATGAAGATCCTTTTATTTTCATTCTGGACGGCATTGAGGATCCCCACAATCTGGGCGCGATCATTCGTACAGCGAATCTGGCAGGTGCCCACGGTGTGATCATTCCAAAACATCGTGCGGTTGGTCTGACAGCGACGGTTGCAAAAACTTCGGCAGGGGCATTAAATTATACACCTGTGGCCAAAGTTGCGAATCTTGGTCAGACAATCGATCATCTGAAGAAGGAAGGATTGTGGTTCGTCTGCGGTCATATGGGGGGCGAAGTGATGTATCGTCTGAACCTGAAAGGGCCGATCGGACTTGTCGTTGGCAATGAAGGTGAAGGCGTGAGCCGTCTTGTCCGTGAAAAATGTGATTTTATCGCATCGATTCCGATGAAGGGAGATATTGATTCGCTGAATGCATCTGTTGCAGCAGGCGTTCTCGCTTATGAGATCGTGCGTCAGAGGATGAATTGATGACAGATATTAAGAGTGATGAAAGTCTTATATGCCAGTACCGCCGGGGCGACCGGGCGGCACTGGATATTTTGATGGAAAAATATAAGCCGATGGTCATTAAAAAGGCCAGAACCATGTTTTTGATGGGCGGTGAGACGGAAGATCTGATCCAGGAGGGAATGATCGGACTTTTTAAGGCTGTTCAGGATTATGATGAAGGTCGGTCTGTGTCATTTTATCATTTTTCAAAGCTGTGTATTGAACGCCAGATCTATACGGCAGTGACAACAGCGGGACGTAAAAAACACAGTCCCCTTAATGGTTATGTTTCACTGAGTGATTCGGAAGAACTTGAAAAAGAGGAATCCTGGGGACATTCCGCAGCCGTGATTTCGGCAAGTCCGGAGGAGACGGTCATTGACAGAGAATGGATGAAAGCGATCCGGGAAAAACTGAAAGAATCTCTGAGCTCATTGGAACTGTCTGTGCTGGAGCTTTTTCTTGAAGGCTACAGTTATGCTCAGATGGCGGAGAAACTTGGAAAAAAAGAGAAATCAATCGACAACGGCCTTCGGAGGATCAAGGTCAAGCTGCAGGACATTCTGGACAGTATGAATGTGGGATGATGAAAAAACGGTTGACAAAAAACGGTTTATATATTATAG
>JAEDDO010000100.1 GCA_016298055.1 Frisingicoccus sp. | reverse complement strand
AATGAAACATTTTTTTCCACTTATTCTTATCCTTATTCTGATTCTGACAGGATGTTCCGTATCTAAGCCCGAAGCAGCCTACAAACAGCTTTCTGCGAGTGAAGCCATGGACCTGATGGAATCCGAAAAGGATTATATTATTCTGGATGTACGTACCATCGAAGAATATAACGAAAGTCACATACCGAATGCAATCTGCATACCAAACGAAACCATTGGCACAGAGAAACCTTCCGAGCTTCCTGATAAGGATCAATTAATCTTTGTCTATTGCCGCAGCGGCAATCGAAGTAAACAGGCTGCTGAAAAGCTCGTAAAACTGGGTTATACCAATATTATCGAAATCGGTGGTATTAATGACTGGCCGGGGGAGGTCGTGTCTGAGACATGACCTCTCCTCTTTTTTACGCCTCTAAGGACGAATAACCTTTTTTGCATTTTCCATGGTCTGGACAATATCGTACATATTTGTGACAACGCCTACGGCAAGCCGGTCTTTGATACCATAAAAATCCAGACATGTGCCGCATGTCATAATGTTCACACCTTCGGCCTCCAGAGCCTTAAAGTCTTCCAGAGAGTCCGAACCTTCACAGGTCAGATAAGCTCCCGTATTATAACACAAGATGGTTTCAGGAAGCACATCCTGTTTTGTCAGAGCAAACACAAATGCTTTCATCAAAGCTTTTCCCAGCTTTTCATCCCCAGTCCCCATAACATTTGCAGAAAGTACAATGACCATACCCTCTTTTCTGCAGTCATCGGTACATATCTCTTCTTCCTCTTTTTCTTCAATCACATTGGAAGAGGCCGTGATCTGAATATTGACATGATATTCATTCTCACCACTCTTTTCACTTTCCGCAGGAAATCCTCGGTATCCTGCAAATCGCTGCAAATTCTGTACTGCCACTTCATTATCCACGATAACCGTAAGCTGTTCGCCTTCCTTCATTTGTTCTGATGCCTGCTTTGCATTGACAACCGGCAACGGACACGTCAAACCGCGTGCATCTACAATTTTGTCTGCCATATAAAAACCTCCTCTTTCTTATTCACTATTTGATGCCAATTCTTTTAAAGCTAAAATCGTCTGATCAATTTCTTCCTCTGTATTAAAATATGAAAAACTGAACCGGACAGCCCCCTGCTCCTGTGTCCCCAGTGCTTTATGCATCAATGGCGCACAATGGGCTCCGGGCCTTGTAAAAATATCATACTGAATCGCCAGAGCATCACTCACCTCTGATGAATTATAATCCATGAGATTTAAGGACACGATCGGACACCGGTCCTTTCCCGTAAAGTCCCCGTATACCGTCACCCCCGGAATCTCTTTCACCTGATCATAAAAATGCCACATCAATCCGGACTCATGTTCTCTTATGTTTTCAATCCCAATTTCCCGAATATATTCAATTGCTGCACCAAGTCCGGCAATTCCATGGCCATTTAATGTTCCTGCTTCCAAAGCCGTAGGCATTTCCTCCGGATGCTTTTTACTGTAACTCTTTATGCCACTGCCGCCGCAAAGAAGCGGACGCACATGCAGCCCTTCCCGAACATACATCCCACCTGTCCCCTGAGGTCCCAGCAAACTTTTATGTCCCGTAAAACACAAAATATCAATATGCATCCGCTGCACATCGATTGGAAATACACCTGCCGTCTGAGAAGCATCCACAATCAATAAAATCGAATGTTTCTTTGTGATCTTACCGACCTTTTCGATATCGATCATATTTCCTGTAAGATTTGACCCATGGGTACAGATGATTGCCTTCGTATTTGACCTTATACTGTCCTCAAAATCTTCATATCGGATGTTTCCCTGCCGGTCACTCTTGATGATCGTCAGCTCAATGCCTTTTTCTTCCATCTCATAGAGCGGCCGAAGCACCGAGTTATGTTCCAGTTCCGTTGTGATCACATGATCTCCCGGATTTAAAACACCTTTAATGGCAATGTTTAAACTTTCTGTTGAATTGGCTGTAAAAACAATCTGTTTCGGATTCTCTGCATTAAAAAAATCAGCCAGCTTCATACGCGTATCAAAAACCGTCCTCGAAGCATGCAGAGCCGCATCATGAGCGCCCCGCCCTGCATTTCCCATAGAACAGAGAGCCTTCGTGACCGCGCGGACAACACAATCCGGCTTTTGCATCGTTGTTGCGGCATTATCCAAATAAATCATGATCTGATCACCTCTTCATACAAGACATTCCCAAAGTCCCTCCGGATAGATGTCATTGTGTTCCATAATCGCACACAGCCCATCTCTGCTTTCCGGTCTGGCGCACCAGGCCAGTCCGCATCCTGCATAAATCTTTGGCGGCACCGGAATAATACGACCGTCTGCCCCACTTTTTTTGCATACCATCTCCATTGCCATCGCATCTGTTGTCGTGGAAAATGTGATGATAAGCTTTTTTTCTTTTTTTATCATAAATCCTTCACCCTGTCTTAATGTCCCGCTTCGTAAAGTTTCGCATATAAACCCTGTCTTTCCAAAAGCTCTGCATGTGTGCCTTCTTCTGCCACGCCTTCTTCAGAAAGAACAATAATTCGCTTAGCATTTCGAATCGTGCTGAGGCGATGGGCGATAACAAAAGTGGTTCGATTTTTAGCCAGTTTTTCCAGAGAATCCTGAACGATCTTTTCACTTTCGTTATCCAGTGCAGAAGTGGCCTCATCAAAAATAAGAATCGGCGGATTTTTTAAAAATACGCGGGCAATGGACAAGCGTTGTTTCTGTCCTCCGGAAAGTTTTACACCTCTCTGTCCGATATCCGTCTCATATCCCTGATCCAGATTCATGATAAATTCATGGGCATTTGCTGCCTTTGCGGCGGCAACGATTTCTTCATCTGTGGCATCCGGCTTTCCATAACGGATATTGTCAAGAACTGTTCCTCCAAACAGATAGACATCCTGCTGAACGATACCGATCTGACGTCTCAGATCCTTGATCTTTACATCACGGATATCCCTGTCATCAAGAAGAATGCAGCCCGATGTTACATCATAAAAGCGTGGAATAAGACTGCATAATGTGGTTTTTCCAACACCGGAGCTTCCCACGATAGCCACATATTCACCGGCTTCTACATGGAGCGACACATTGCTCAATACCGTTTCATTTGTATCCATGTAGTGGAAAGATACATTTTCAAATTTAATATCTCCCTCGACTCTTTCAAGGCTTAGAGCCCCTTCCCGTTCCACAATATCCGGCTCAATCTCCATGATTTCACAAAAACGTGTATATCCGCTGTAACCGTTCTGAAATTGTTCGGTAAAGTTAATAAGTTTCTTGATCGGCTCTGTAAAATAACCCACATATAACAGGAATGTAACAAGGTCTGTCACAGACATCCGCATCTGCGTCAACAAAAATGCACCCACGATGAGGGATACCACCGTAATCATTGTCGTAAGAAAGGTTGTAAAAGAGTGATAGAATCCCATATAGCGATAAGTTTTTCGTTTTGAGGCTACAAAACGATCATTACCCTCCCGGAATTTATTCATCTCTTCGGACTCATTTGCAAAGGATTTTACTACACGAATTCCTGACAAGCTGTCCTCAATCTGGCTGTTAATATCACCGATGCGTGCCCGGTTTGCGGCAAAGGCTTTTTTCATTTTCCGGTTCATTCCGATCGCAAACACCGCCATAATGATGACCATGATCATCGCCGTAACAGCCAGAACCGGTGTAATGCGATAAAGAATAATGAAGGATCCCAAAATTTTAATAACAGATATGGTCAGATCTTCCGGACCATGATGTAAAAGCTCTGTAATGTCAAACAGATCGGCGGTCACTCTTGAAAGAAGATGGCCGACTTTTTCACTGTCAAAAAAGCTTAAGGATAATCTTTGATAATGTTCAAAAATCTCATTTCTCAAGTCTCTTTCCATATAGGTTCCCATCAGATGTCCGTAATAGGTTATGAAAAAATTGCAGCCGAATTCAACAAAAACAAGAAGGGCCATAAGAAGTCCGAATTGTACAATCTTTGTGATTGCCTCATCTCCGGGCAAAAAAACCACATCCGTCGTAATATACCGCACAATCAGCGGAATCGCCAAAGTCACTGCTGCACCAATGATCGCAAAAATCATGTCTGCGGCAAACAGACCGGCATATGGTTTATAATAAGAGATAAGCCCTCTCCAGCGACTTTTTTTTATTTTCCTCTCCATAATATTTTCCCCCTTATATTACAAGCATATCTTTTGTATAAAATCATGTAAATTATCAATACCGATCAGTTCGATATCTCCATTCTTTTCTCCCAGACCTGCCAGATTAACTTTTGGCAGGATACATCGCTTAAATCCAAGTTTTTTTGCTTCCTGAACACATTGAGCCGCCATACTGACTCCCCGGACCTCACCGGAAAGACCGACTTCGCCGAAAACAACGGTTTTTTCATCCACAGGAAAGTCTTTAAAGCTTGAAATAATAGCCGCAACGACAGCCAGATCAATAGCCGGCGCGTTCAGTTTCATTCCTCCGGCAATATTCACATAAGCATCCCAGTTCGACAAAGAAAATCCCAGTCGTTTCTCAATAACCGCCATCAAAAGATTGACCCGGTTAAAATCAATGCCCGCCGCTGTTCTCCTGGGCATATTAAAATTTGTTCGGCACACCAGTGCCTGGACCTCCACCATCACCGGACGTGTTCCTTCCATAATGCAGGCAACAACTGATCCGGATGCCCCCTCCGGACGGCCGTCAAGCAGATACTGGGACGGATTTAAAACCTCTTTCAAGCCATTCTGTCCCATCTCAAACACACCGATTTCATTGGTCGAACCAAAACGATTCTTTACACTCCGAAGAATACGATACACCGCATGGCGCTCGCCTTCAAAATAAAGCACTGTATCCACCATATGTTCAAGAACTCTCGGCCCTGCCACAACACCTTCTTTTGTGACATGGCCTACAATAAATACTGTCACTCCCTGGGATTTAGCAATCTTCATAAAGACCCCCGTTGACTCTCTTACCTGAGATACACTGCCCGGTGCCGAACTCACATCCCCCTTGCACATCGTCTGAATAGAGTCAATAACGACCAGCTCCGGCCGTGTTCGCTCAATGACCCTCTGAATCGTCTCAAGATCCGTCTCACAAAGCATCATAAGGTCTCCACCAAAATGTCCGAGGCGGTCTCCCCTAAGCTTGATTTGCTGAAGCGACTCCTCACCGGATATATATAATATTTTATGATTTTTCGATGCCAGAAGAAGACACATCTGAAGCAGGAGCGTTGATTTTCCGATTCCCGGATCGCCTCCCACAAGCACCATTGATCCGGTCACGATCCCGCCGCCGAGAACCCGGTCAAATTCATTAATACCTGTTGAGATGCGCATACTGTCTTCACTTGTCACCTTCGAAAACAAGGTCGGCTCCTCTCGCCTCTGTACCATCGGCTTACCGCTGCCTTTTACGGACGTAATAACCGTCTCTTCCACAAATGTATTCCATTCCCGGCATCCCGGACACTGTCCCATCCACTTTGCAGATTCATATCCACAGGACTGACAGAAAAAAACAGTTTTCCCCTTCGCCATTTGTTTGCCTCCACAATATTAGAACAACGTGTGCTTCGCACACTATCGCGTTTAAAAATCAACCTTTTGTTGTATAGGAAAGTTTTTCGAACTTTCCTATACAACAAAAAACAGGGCTGTTACAACCGTAACAGCCCTTCTATATTCCTGATCACACCTTACGAATCACAACTGTCTGAGGTTTTCCGTTAAATTCTACACTGATAACTAACTTGCCCCCAAGATTTGTCTTCATAACACCCATATGGAAGTCATCGATCAACACTTCATATTCGTTCTCCGCTTCAAGCTCAAGTGTGAGCTGTGCCTGCTCTTCGCCCTCTACCTGAAATTCAATTGAGCGATCTGTCACTTTCATATGCTGTACTGCTGTACCCGGTACAGATTCATAAACAAAGGATTCATTCTTTTCCAGTTTAGTGATATCTTTAAAAGTCTTTACTTTATAACTGTCCCCTTCAAATTCAAATCCTGATAATTTGGACTTCTGTGCTAAAGTGTAATCTCCAAAGCTTAATGTACCATCAGCTTCTGAACGGATTAATTCGCTTATTACTGCCATAGTATTTTATCCTCCTAAATTCGATCACTGTTTTATCGAACAGTATCTCTTCACCCTGTATGTGATTTTAAAACAGGTGTTTTATGCATTCATTATACCTTATTTTTTATAATTATTCCAGACTATTCGGTCAGTTTATAGAAATTTTAATTTCTTTTCCCGCTAATGTCAGCCGAACCTGATCGCCCCGGTGGATCCTGCCGCAAAGAATCTCCTCAGCCAACAGATCTTCGACTTTATTCTGGATCGCTCTCCTAAGCGGACGGGCACCATATACCGGATCAAAACCGGCCTCCGCCAGTAAACGAAGTACCCCTTCCGACGTATGAAGATGAATTCCCATCTGATCCAGGGCTCTGTCTGAAATCTCATTCATCATAATAGCCACGATCTTT
>JAEDDO010000099.1 GCA_016298055.1 Frisingicoccus sp. | reverse complement strand
CGCCAGTTCACTATCTGTACAATATACATAGCATCCCTTCATTCCTCTGGTCATTAAGGTTCGATATGTATTCTTTATGATTTCATCTGCTAATTGATTTGCCTTTTCAGGATCTTCTTTTGCCAGACCTTTTATCCCCTTCATAGATTGGTCTGTTTTTGCTCGTTTTGAATAGTCTGTAATGATCTCTCCATTCTCATACCTCATATCATCGCCGATTATTACGCCAACATAATCAAATTCCAATCCCTGAGAAGTATGAATGCATCCTGCCTCATGTACTGAATTCGGATTAATTGCAAATGCATCTCCACCATCCAAATTCCAACTTATACCATAATCTCCAATCTTTATATCATGATAATTCACATCATTACGTGTATCTTTTGGCCAATTCCAACAGTATCCCGCTAAAATACGTGCTCGGTTTCTAATACTGTTTTTTTCTATTACAATACGTTCCATTTCTTTAGGGGAATCGCATATTTGAATGTCATAGTCAATTCCTTCTAAATCATAGTTAGCGGTATCACGAATTTGCAATACATCATCAACCCACGCAAGGTATCCATCTGATCCGTTACATCTAAATTGCGAAACGAGCTCCATTTTTATTACTTCAGAATTTTCTCTTTCTGCCCATTTTTCAATTTCTGCTATGCTTCCGATATCGCTTGTGGTAACTCTTTGACTTTCATCAATAAAAAACACACTACAGCGCGATGCATGGATTATCTCCTTAATCTGATTTTCTCCAATATTTTGAAACATTCCGGACTTTTCATTTAATCTGTGTGCTTCATCAGCTAAAATGGTACTCACAGAATTTGTTGGTGCTTCAGTGTAACAACCAGACCCTTTAAATAGATTATCCACACTACTTTTCTTCATTGTTCCCTTTAGTTTGTATCCATAAACAGTTCTAGGGGCTGCATTTTTAGAAACATATTGTACAAACTGATTTCTTTTAGTAAGTTCTGCTAATAAATTAATTGCAACAACTGTTTTCCCTGTGCCCGGTCCCCCTTCAACAATAATAGTTCTTTTCTTACCGTCCTTTTGACATTTTGTTGAAAGGCATAAAATGTTTTCATAGATGACCTTCTGCTCGTCCAACATTATGAATTCTTTGTTTCCTTTAAGCATTCCACTAATAGCATCCTGCAATTGTTTCGATGGTCTGATTTTCCCATGTTCAATTTTTACTAAGGTATCCTCATTGTCTCCGGTTTTTATATTTTTTTTAATAAAGTTCCTTAATGCATCTCTCTGTCCATATGTAAAAGCCGGTGCATCAACTAATATGTCATTATACTGTTTCGCATCCAAAGGATCATTCTCTACTCTTGGATAATTATGTAGATATGCACACGGATGTAGTTCAATATCGGCATCTTGCACATATTCATTATAATCTTTTATTAACGCAGCATAAGACCACGCCTGATAACTTGGATGCACTACTCTTCTATTTGCTCCTCCTATAAAAGTTTCAACAATCGCTTCCTGTCCCTCGATAGCCTGCAATTTTTCCCATTGCTTCAGTTCTACAATAATAACATTTCCTTTATTATCTTTCCCATATCCGGAAATCAGGAAATCAACTCTCTTGGATGTTTGAGGAATATTGTATTCTATTGCAACCCCAACATCAGAAGGTATATTAGAATCATTCAAAGTAATGTACATTTCCTTTAGAGAATTTCTCCAGGAATTGAGTTCGCTTAATCCGGTGCTACGATTCATTTTATTCTTTATTGCATCATACAATTTTGTCTCCAAAACATCATTTTCTGTATCTGACATAAAGTCTGACTTTAATCCATTGTATATTAACATTCACTCATCTCCCTTTCCGCAATTTATATTATATGTACCTCAAATTACCCGTCTTCATTTCTTTAATTTTGCCGTCAAATATTTCATCAAACACCTGCTTGCAAGGTATCTTACACATTCTCCTTCTTTTGATGTATCTTGTACTCGAAAGGTCTTTTGGTCTTTTCCTAAACATCTGCTCATATAGGATTGGATATATGGCTCTGTATCTTCTCTTGAAAATCCGATTTCATTTTTCAGCCTCACAAAGGAAGACAATACACTAATGCATCTGGCACCGCCAATGTTACAAATATATAAACAGTTTGTTTTTATTTTCCATTTCACGACAGTTCACTGCTGTATTCTAAATTTATCAACGGATTTTCCGTTTTTATTTTTGATATTCTATTTTAGTCTATTTTATTTCCCTACCCTGCTAGCTAATATCCTAAGTATAATCTTGAGATTTTTTTGCGTCCATACTTACCATTCCTGCAGTTCTGCTTCAGAGCCAAATGTCATCTCAAGAAGCTCTGCTGCGATATCTTTACTGCATACCCGCATCAGATTGTCCTCAGCATCTTCCTTTGACAGCAGGTTCACACTTCCATACCAGACAATCTCATTATCGATTACGGCATAATGCTCACAAGATTCTTCCACAAGCCTGATCTCAAAACCTGCTTTACGAAGTCTCTCCATAAGCTCCATTCGGACATCATCTTTGCCATATTTATAGGCATCAGGATGCCATGTAACAATTGTAACCTTGACTCCCAACTCCCGCCGCTTTCCAAGCATGTTTATAATGCGATCCACTTTTTGATTATTTAACCTTGGACTTGATACAACGACCGCTGAATTTGCCTCCTCAAGATCCTTCCAATAAGTTTCTGCATAGTTTTCTATATCATAGATTGCATTTGCCTTCTGCTTTTCACCATCCATATTAACGCAAAGCTCATATCCGATCTTTTTATACGCCTTCAGCCTTGCTGCATACATTTTATCGAACTTCGGGATATGACTGTCCACATAGTCATAGACAATGACATTTTCTTTACCATCATAATCCCTGTTAAGTCGTCCGACATACTGCTCCACAACATTTTCTCCTGAAACAGGAGTCGCCATGAACAGGGTATCAAGTCTCGGAAAGTCGAAGCCCTCTCCAAGTAAAGAGCCCGTTCCCACAAGAATAAGACTGTCCGAATCATCAACTTCATTCAGTTCTTTCACCTGTGCCCTGCGCACTTTCGTTCCATTTGCCCCCGTTAGCAGAATCAATCGGTCAGCATATTTCTTAAGTCTTTCAGACAGCTTATTCGCATGATCAACATATTTCGTCAGTACTACCGGAGTTCTTCCAGCCTGCACACAGTCCGCAACATCCCTGATGATCTGTTCGTCACGAACATCATTATTCCTTATCAGTTCATAGGCATCATTACCATATGGTGTTTTTGACAAATGATGAGGCTTTACTGTTCGGGTAAATCGGGGATATACCAGATGATCGATATTCTGCTCCTCGGCTCTGTCTTTTGCTGTAAACCTATACCTGATAGGGCCGAGCAGAAATTCGTTTATCTTTTCCTTACCATCACCACGTTTCGGTGTTGCCGTCACGCCATACACATACTTTGCATTAATCTCCTGCAGCACTTCTATTGCGCTTTCAGACGCTGCGTGATGGCATTCGTCAAAGTATACTTGAGCATATTCTTTCAGCATCGGATGAAATCCATCCTTTTTCTTGAGAGAACGTATCATGGCCACATCCACTATTCCGGTCAGTGTATCATGCGCTCCTTGAAGATTTCCAATCAACGATTTTCTTTTTCGTGTACGCCCGGTCTTTGTCTGATATTCAGGCAGTTCTTCATCAATATCCAGAAATTCGTCCAGACGTTTAATCCACTGGTTCATTAGATCCGCCCTGTCTACAAGTATTAAGGTACTTATGCCTCTTCTTGCGATCATGTCGCAGCAGACTACAGTCTTACCAAACGCTGTTGCGGCGTGCAGTATCCCAGTTTCATTTTCAAGCATAGTTTCCGCAGCGGGAATCTGTGATTCACGCAATTCTCCCTTAAACGAGATATTTAATTCCCGCCCTTGGGTTCTCTTATCTTCAATCTTATATCTGATCCCCGCATTATCAAACTTCTTTAGAATATCTTCCCGAAGTCCGCGAGGCAATACAATATATTTTCCTTCGTCACTTCCAAGGTAAATGAATCTGGATTCGTCGTAATTTGGCATATCCATAGCCTGATTCTGGAAATACTGCTTGTTTGAAAATGTTGCCATACGGCGAAGCTGTCTTTTTGTCTTATTGGACATTCCTGATGAGTCTATGTAAATGCGGTCAGCCAGCACGATACGCACCACGCCCTTAACACTGCCTGCTTCAATCCCCGAATTCTTATCCCATGGCGCATCAGTACCATTGTCTTCGCTGGTGAATCCCGTACTGTACCATAAAGACAGATAGTCCTCTATCTCCTGTCTGGTCAGTCGCCTTGTTCCGGCAAGAACTTTTAACTGATCTTCATATGCATTCCAATTTTCATCAACAAAAGCACTGTTTCCGGACTTCAGAGCCATTCCTTGTAAAGGAAGTGCAATGACATTTCCAAGTCCGCCCTCAGGAAGCGCGTCCTGCGTCGGTATCATGCGATCATAGTATTTGAAGGACTTAAGATTGACGGATTCAGCTCCTTTCTCTAGCAACGCAAAACCAAATTTTCTCGCCAATCTGGCAGGAATCATTTCCTTGAAGAATATCCAAAGATGCGCACCGCGTCCCGACCTTGATCGTTCCACCACAGCGTCCACATCCAGATTCTTACAAATGCGCCGCAAAGCATTTATTTCTTCTTTCCACCTATCATCAGTATTCGCATAATCTTCCTGTTCTGCACCCTTTGCATGATTATCAAAGTCAAATACAAGCAGCTGGCAAAGATTGTTTTCAAGCATCGGATATATCGCCACGACATCATTGCCATTTGGATCTGTCCCATTCATATGCGCCTTTATCAAAGGCAGGGTCACAGGCTTATACGCCCTTAATTCGCAATCCTTACAACGAACTCCATCCTTTTTCTGTATATGGCAGCCACGATCCCAGCGGTTAAAGCACTGCGTATAATACCCGTTCTTCCCCGTTTTTGGATTCGTATAGCGAAGATCATACAAATCCTTCCTTCCGCGGCAGAACATCATAAAGAAATCACTTGCAATCTTATCCGTAACATCAAATTTCTTTATACGAGCACCCTGATCCGGGTCATACAATTCCACAACTCCTTCAGCGTCGCCAGACACAATATCCGCATACGAAACACCGGCTTCATCCAAACGCTCTTTCAAAAGTCGGTTTTCATCCTCCAATGCCTGTATCCTGGATTGTAATGAATTAATTAAATCTGAATATTGCTGTGTAGGTTCCTTCATCCTCATCACACTCCCTGTTTCCCCATAACTGCTGTCTTCTCATATTTCCCTGTTTCCGAATCAATAACAATCATCGCCGACTCTCCAATCTGTCTTCCGTCTCTATAGGTAGAGAACACATCTGTGGATATGATGCCGTCTTTTTCAAATATCTTCTCCACCGGAGTATGCCCTACCACCTGTTTGTAGGTATCTGCTCTGAATATCTCTCTGGTCTCATACTGTGGTCTGAGCCATATAGGTGATGCATCGTTCCACATTTCATTTACTCCAAGGCAATTGATAGTGTCCACAACGGTATCTATATCATTATATTTTGAAGCAGGCACATATTCCCTTACAAAATAATCACTTACTCCGCCATGAGAAAAAATAACATTATCGATTCGCTGTACATATTTTATTGGGTTATTTTCCGGCAAAGTTACCTTTAAATCAATCAATTTCCTCTGAACTGTCGACATTGCCATACTGCTATAACCAGTTTCAGGCATATACCATACATAACTAAGATCGTGATTTCCATAACACCATAATGTGTCAGGATACTCTTTGGCAAAAGATATAGCAGCATCGTAGGTTTCAACATATAAATCGACATTATATTCTTGTCCCCAATCATCTGCGATATCCATAAGACACACTGCTCTGTCTGCAATTCCTTGATGCATAATTGCAGATGCTCTATAAAACATTTTAGGTTTTAAATGAACATCAGGTATTACCAGTACCTTCACCAGCTTGCTCCTCCATTTTTCTTTTTATTGCTTCAATTACATCTTCTACATTTCTAGTATTGATATTTGCGACTTCATCTATATATGTGATAATTTTCCCTCCAATTTCCTGTTCCGAATTCTTTTGTTTATTATAATATTCTTTTAGTTTTGGTGTTGTAAGTTCTGTAAATTCCCGTACCATTTTCGCAGTTTCTTTTGGGATATCACAGCTGTATAATCTCTTATAGGCATTTACAATATCATCAAATGTAATATTTTCCCCAGCTTCTCTCTCTTCTATTAAAATACCTATCACATCAGAAATGTCATTTCGATAATCCCTGTGAGCAATCAATTTCATAGCAATCAGGTATACACCCGAAACAGTTCTTATCTCCAAGGTTCCGTTGTTTAGAGTCCATAGGTGTTTTGACACCTCGGATAACATATCTGAATAGGATGCAGTTTTAATAAAATCTGAATTCATCCAATCTCTTGGAAGACCATTTTCATCCGCAAATTTCTTTATAATATCTGTAACGCTGGATACCGTTTTAAGAATCACATCAAAATCCTGAGTGGCATCGCGAAACTTATAATTAAGCATAATACTTCCACCACCCACGATAATAATCTCGCCGGGAACCTTACCAAGTTCTTTACGGTATTCTTTTGCAAACTGCTTTATAATATCCTTTGCATTCTCCCTTGTGATTTTCTTATCAGACGGCATCATACAAATCCCCCTCTATGATATTATATTTTGCAAATTCTTT
>JAEDDO010000011.1 GCA_016298055.1 Frisingicoccus sp. | reverse complement strand
TGATATCTTCCATGCTGGTTCCCATCTTATTCGCATTATCAGACATATCCGTCATTGCCATGTTGGAAACATCTGCAGCTTTTTGCGTATCTCCCGCAAGGCTCTGCAGTAAGCTGGCGGAAAAGCTTGTTGTAAGCTGCATGTACTCATTCGCGCTCATTCCAGCTGTTCTGTATGCATTAGCCGCATACTCCTTTACTTTATCAGCGCTCTCCTTAAATAAGGTTTCAATCCCTCCAATGCTCTGCTCCAGTTCTGCTCCTTCCGTGATTGTAGATGCTATCGCTTTCCCAATAGCTGCAGTCGCAATTGCCTTTTTGATCCCGGAAACTATTTTACTTCCAGCGGATGCTCCAGCACTGTTTGCTTCTCCTTCTAATTCTTTTGATATTGAGTTTTTAATTCCTTTCGCAGATGGTACAATCTGCACATACGCTTTTGCAAGTTCAGTTGCCATCGTTTTTCACCTTTCCCGTCAGTTTTCTCCACTCTTCGTCAAATTCTTTTCCGCTTTCAAATCCATCGATCTCGCTATCTTCTTCCATCTGCAATATTATTGATAAAACAGATCCTGGTTTATTGACTCCGTTTACCCCGTCTTCTGTCTGCATCCACGCCAATAGCCGCGAACTATCAGCGATTGACGCTAGCAGAATTTCTTCTATCGTCGCATTAACACCCGATATTATTGTTTTAATTCTTGAATCATCCCTCAACCCACAAGAAAAGGTCGCGACCATTTTACATGGCAGCGACCTGTAATTATATATATGATATGTTTCCGCCAAGTCACATATCAACGCATCTTCATCTATATTAATCATGTGAGCGAGGGCTAAGAGTTTTTTCCTTCTTTTGTTGCTTTCATGATTTCTTCGATTGCTTCCCCCATTTTTGTTGCTGTAACTCTTCCATTCTCACCTCTCAGATGATCCTTGAGTCTGTCTTTCTGTTCTTTTCCGAGGATCCTGTCTACCACTTCAACAATCTTTGCATTGTTCCCGTTATCAATCTCGCACAGATCTTCCAGCAATTCATAATCATCCAAGCATTCATCGTCTATTTCAAATTCAAATCCACTTTTTGTTACTGATTTCATAAATACTTTACCTCCTAAACCGTCTGTCCAGTCGTTGCTTTGATATATTCATAGTGTGTCTGGCCGTCCTTATCAGGTACCGCTGACAGCGTAGTTTCGTAACCAATCGGATTGTTATCTTTATATACAATGTCCCCTACGCTTGTTACGCTTGCGCACGGAATTACGATTCTTTTCAAGGCTCCTTTCATGATCATATCTATCACCCAGCTGCACTGTTCGTTTTCGTCCGAATTTGCCTTGATTGTAATTCCTTCTTCCAAGCTTCCCGATACGTTCTTATCTCCGTATACTGCCTTAAGCACTTCCACATTTAACACTTCCAAAAGCTTAAATTTATACTTATCTGGTTTTCCTGTTTGTACATCCAGAACCGTATCTCCTCCCCAAGCCTTAAAGCTTTCTGTCTCTGGACTATTTGAGTTTGTAAGCCCATCATCTGAACAATACCCTAATGCTTTAAATGCTTCGTTTAATACTGCTGTTGTGTCTGTTGGGAGTACTGTTCCAATCGGTGCTCTAAATATTGCTCCACCTATTTTTGGTTTTCCGGCTGTTACATTTTTTGTATCTGACATTTAAAAATCTCCTTTCTCAATAATACACGATGTCGAACACCGCTTGATATCGTTGCTTTTTTCGTCCTGTATCAGGATAATTGTAATCTGCATTTAAACTACACTTGCATATGCTATCATTTTCTACGATCGCATCCATACATTCAATCACATTTTCATTTAATTCCGCTGCTTTTTGTCTTGTCGAAGCACACGATTTTATTGCAATTGTTGCATTTCTTATGTAGTCTTCTTTTCCTCCTCCTGTTTTTTCAATCAATACGTATTCGTCCGGCATATTTTCTTCCTCTTCCGTGTACGCATTTACTGATAATTGTTTTTTTAAATAATTTAAAACTATTATTTCTATTATGATGATCTCACCGCCTTTAAGATTGTATTGTTTTTCGCGTTTTCATTTTTTGCTTTTCTCGAAACAGCCGCAATCTCTGCATTGCATCTCGTCTTTCCAACCATTGTTGTAACAGCATATCCGTTTCCAAGGCTAGATAATGCTGCATTTGCGTGTTCTGCGCAGATTGCCTGCATTTCCGGAGATTTCATCATCTCAATTACTCCTGCGCTATTAAGTTCTACTTTGAGATTACTCATACCGTTCCACCATCCATTTTTCGTTCCATTCAAGCGGTATATTCTCATCAATGCCTTTTTGCGGGAGTCCAATCACTCGCCATGATTCTCCGAAGAAGTCAACACGATTATTTTTCCAGGTGTGATTATCACCCTTTGGAATTGCAATGTTGTATACCGCTTTCTTTCCGATTAAATTCATGGTATCCAGTATTTCTACTGTTGATGCTGGCGCAACCAAAACGTTCTCTACCCTGCATTCTGTCTCTTCATATATTGGATGGTTAAATTCGTCTCTTCCTGTCTCTTTTCTTTCGTATAATACAACTTCTATTCCTCTGATCATGTTAACCCTCCATTTCTATCGGGCTAAGGAATTTTATTTTCTGTCCTGATCCAAGTATCTTCTTATCCGTCTTTGATAGATATAACTCTCTTGCAGATCCGTTCGCCATAGACCATGTCTGCGAATATCCAAGTGCCGATACTGTTCCCTGCGTCGCTCCAACCGGAACCTGATCCGTATCCCCGTCTCCGATTGCTCGAAGTACCATGTTGCACGATACAAGTTTCTTTGCTTCATCGGATGCGTTTTTGTTATACGAATCAATGATTATAGCCGCATCTTCTAAAAGTGCTTCGCATATCCCGTCTTCATTGTCTATTATCCGTTTTGATCGTGTTTTTACATCCTTGATTTCAGCATATGCCACTTCTTAATTCTCCTTACTTTTTACTTGTATTTCTTTTTGTCTTCGCTTCTTTTTCTGGCTCTTTTATATCCACATTTTCGGAAATCGGTTCAAAAATCGCAGAGTCCAACGCTTTATCGGACTCCACGATTACTCCTGTATTTTTGTACAGATATTTCATGATTTATTCTCCTTTTACTACCTTGCAGAATGCATCCTTCGACATGATTCCGATTCCATATACGATCTCTGCACGGATTGCAAGCTGATTCAATCTCTGCAGATCTCCCAGTCCATCCGGATCTCCGTATTCAATCAGATGCGCTCCGATGCTTCTCTGCACACCCCATCTGAATGCGTCAAACTGTCCGACGATTCCAATGAGGTTAGATGCTACAGACATTTCGTTCTTCGCGGAAATTGTATCTGATACCGCTGCAGTCATTCCTTCGAAGTTGGAAAGCTCCTGTCCAAATCCGATTTCCGGATAAATCTTTCTGCCATTCGCATCTCTCATCGTAGAGAGTCCGAATGAAAGTGTCGGATCCATAGCAATACCTGTCGGTGAGTATCCGGATGAAATGATGATTCCAGCTGCCGCCTCAATAGCCTGATCATATTTCGCGTCAGTAAGCGTTGCTGACTGCGTAGTATCGATTAATCCTTCTTTTACCAAATTTGATACCGTACCAGTTAACGGATTGATTTTATGGATTCCTACCAGATCAAGCGCTCTTCCGAGTGCAATTCCTGCGTTTGCTGCAAGGTCCTGCAGAACGCCAATCTGCACATCCTCATCAGCCCATTTCACTTCCTGCGAAAATCTCATTGTTACCTGTAACTTAATCGGATTGATTGTCTTTGCCGCGTAGCTTGCCGGAGTCGGTGATTTCTGTCCAGCCTCTGCTACAATCTCGGCTTTCGGAGGCGCAGTGAGCACCCATGCAGTCTGTTTTCCAAACTTCTGCGGTCTCGCTCCGGATAACCGTGCAAGTGTAGATCCTTTCTGTGCTTTTTCAAAAATTCCCATTGCAATCGAATTAGGGATTTCAAAATCTGATGTAATTAATGCTGCCATATTTTATTCTCCTTTTCCAAAAATTTGATGAACAAATTCTCTCATCGATTCATCTGCTTCTTCATTTGCTTTGTGAGTTGCCGTATTTTTCCGAGGCGCCGGATACTCTCTTGGTTTCGCGAACGCCAGAATTGCTTCAGCCTGCTTTTTACAATCATCTTCCGTTTCTCCAGTCAATAAACTGTATGGTACTTTCGTATCAGTCGACACCTTTTCACGTACCTTCCTGATCTCTTCGGCTTTCATATATCCGCTGAGCTGTGTTTTCAGATTCTCAATTGCTTCATTCGCTTTCTGCATCTCACTTTTTCCCGCTTCTACGCTTTGATCGTACTTTTCTGCTTTTCCTTTGAGTTCATCGTAGTCTGCGTATTTTTCCCTTTCTCTCTTTAAGCGTTCACTGATAATTTGATCGAGTTCGCTTTGAGTAAAAGTCTTTCCCGCATCTGGTTCATGCGTATTTTTGTTCTGTTCTTCCATCATACATCCTCCTTATGAGTGCTTAAAATACTTCCGCGTTTTAGGCACGCGTTGCCAAATTTAAAAAAGTAACTCTGCAAAGATCTACTTTAATGAACGATATTATTTTCTTATTCTTGCAGAATATATGAGTCTCCTCATTGAATTAATTTTATCCTGCGGTGTGTTCCCTTCTGATTTATTGTACATTTCCAGGTATTCATCCGGATCATATCCGGCAATCCCGCTTTCTCTGTCAAATCGTACTGCGTACTGGCAATCGCAATTCGCGTGTATATGTTCTGCATGGCCATTTCTTAATGTGTTTTTCGATATGTTCTGCCATCCTCTTGATGCCAACGTGATGCAGAATGCGCATGTATCCCCATGCGGAACCCAGGCGAATTGTGCTCCATCTCTTTCTGCATTTTTCAAAGTTGTATCTGCTCCTACCTGCTTTACAAGCCTTCCGATCGTAGACGGTACAAGTATCAATGATTGTTTCATTGTTCCGTGAACTGCTTTCGCTACTTCTCCGTATTCCGGAGTTTTTTCAGGCTCAGCAGGCGGAACTATTGTATTCTGCGCTCTTGCCGTTGCTTCATACATCTGGCATGACAGTTCTCCAATTGCCTCTCCATAATGAGCGGCCAGCGAAAATGCATAGTCAAGCAACGCCTTGTCATTTCCAAATCCATTCTTTTTGATCCAATTCTCCATCAGATCTGCAGCCGTATTGCTTATTTCTGACATTTTCTTTATATACTCAATCCATGCCTTATTCGATATCTTCATTTGCCGTGAATTCCTCCGTTAGGATTCTTGCCCCTCTTGCTCTTTGTTCCTGTGCTTTTATTCTCCGTATATCTGCCTGATCGAATCCAATCATTTCCAAGAATGTGTCCGTACTAGAGAACCCATCTCTTGCTGATGCTATTTTAATTGCCGCATCAGCTGTAACTGCTACACTTGGCATTGCGGGATTCTTGAAATGAGCAACAATCTCTTTGCATTCATAAGGCAAATCGTCCGGTGTCGTTCCAAGTTCAATTGCCAGCGCCATTTGACTAATCTGGTATAATGCATCTGCATTACCTGTGTTGAGCTGTTGTGCCATTAATACGAGTGTTTGAGACTGAGCCAATATCGCATCACTGGACGTTGGATTCGCATCATTCACAACACCCGTATCTGTCACAGTCAGCCCAGTTGCTGCCGAAAACTGTGTTGCTATCATTCTAAGCATCTGCACATGTGGCTCAATATTTCCTTGGTTTAGCTGTCCATACGTCGGTTTTTCTCCACTTTCCGGATTTGTTGTACTAAATAAAATAGATCCTACATATTGCTTAAATCTTTGCTCAACAAGTGCATCATACTGCTCATCTGTAATTCCAAGTAAATATTTTTGCGGACTCGTAGCAAATTCAAGCCCAATCGTTGCATTTGCTACCGTTCTTACGTATCCCTGAATCAGTCTTCTGATCGGTTCTTTTAATCTCGACTGCCCAAGCGGTTTGTCATTTGTTGCATCCCAGATCATCGGTACCATAAGCGGCCTTCTGAATTTGTGAGGATACTGAGTCGCCTTCCAACGTCCACCTTCCATATCCAGTTGCCATATATCAGTATCTGTATAAAAATTAACGTGTGATGGAGACCAGTTATAATCTGATTCATCCGTCCGTAAATCTTCAAATGCAAATCCACAGTCAATGGTTCCTTTCTGGTTATCCCAGGAAGCGGCCGCACACATTGGAGAATAAAACCTGATACAAGCTTTTCCTTCTGATCCAGATACCGCCGCATAGACGCTCCCATATTTCAGTTCTTCTTTGCATGCTTTTGAATACTCTGCTACCAGCCGATTTCTTTTCATGATTTGATCCATCTCACTTGCATCCGATCCATTCTGCATTACAAAACCATCAAACATAGATCGTGCCGCCAAAACATCAACCGCCTTCGCACCCCAAGCACACCCGATTTCAAGCCTTCCAAAATCCCTTGGGAGTGCAATCCCGAGATTCACTTCTTTCAGTGTAATTTTCCCGTTATAGTATCGTCTTTTTTTTCGATTCGACGATTTATGATAATCATATATGTATTTTAGTTTGTTCAGCTTCTCTTGTTCTTCTTCTGGAAGCCCATCTACGATTCCAAAATTTAATAACATTTTATCCAATCCTCATCTTTCTTTTCGGATTCCTTTTTGATGTTCTGCATCCCCACAGTGCTAATGCCGCCGCTTCGATAGGCGCCGAATCATCGCCTCCGAATCCCCATCCGCCAGATATCGGACGCTTCACCGAGTTTATCGCACTATCGTTTAAGACATCCTGTTTGGAATACCATGTAACTGTCTGTTCATTCAGTTCATTTACAAGCTGGCTTGCCGCCGCAATAACGTCTTTTCCGGATGGGCGTATCACGGACATTTTATTTTTCCATACCGGAGTTATTCTTTCGTTCAGAACATCCACTCCGTTTTTTCCATCAATCACAACGCAGGACGCCGTATTGTATCGTTCGTTCAGCCAGTCTGCCAGCCATTGTATGCCTCTTCCGGTCGGTTGTAGTTCAATAAGCGATATCCTCGCCTTTTCATTTTTCGGGCAAACAGCGCCGCATAGAGCCACCGACGATCCATCCGAAGAAAATTTAATTCCGTAAGCAGTTTTCCCTTCTGGCTTTAATTGATTGGACGCGCAAGCCTTCCATTTCTCCCTGTCAATTGCATAATCTTTCGCGTTATCAACCGGAGACCACCATCCGAGGCGCTCTCTTGCAAACGTATCCGGAGCCATCTGCTCAAGTTCTGCCGCAACCGTAGACTCCCTCATCCTCCTCCCAAGTGCCGGATTCGTATCAGCCCATCTGGTACGGTCTGATACGTCTCCGATTTCTTTTACTGAGTATTCTGTCCAGGCTGTTGTATTGCTTTCTCCCGTAATCGCTCTTTCTCTGATTCTTCGGAACACATCTCCTACGCAATTTTCATCGGGGGGCGTTCCGAGATAGATTGTCTGCGGATTTTTTGATGCTGATATCGCCGGAAGGAATGACGCCTGTTGTTCCGAAGTAAGCTCCTGAGCTTCGTCGAATACCAGGCAATCACCGTGGAGCCCTCGTCCTCCGTTTCGGGTCCTTGCCACAAATACTACTCTGGCACCGTTTTTTAGAATGATTTGCTCTCTTCCAAGGGCATTCTTAATTTCTTTTATATACTTTCGCAGACCACTTGATTCAAATATGCCTTTAAGCTCCATGAATGTTTCCGTTGCTGTCTTCTGGAGATGCGCAGTATATACTACCCATTCACCATACATCACCATTCCGGATGTTATTCTCCCGGATGTATTAAGCGTCTTGCCATTTTGCCGAGGTACTGACAGCCCGCATGTAGGTGCTGTCCATACATCATCATCTGTTCGCCCCATCCAGTCATTTAATACATTCGCTTGCCACGGATCCACGTACAGTTTCGATGCGGCAAGTATCTTTGCAGCATCCTCTCCATCCGTATAAGCATATTCTGGGATAACCCTAACGGACGGCGTTTGGCTTCCCATCAGCTTTGCGTCCTGACAGGATTTCTCCGATTTCGTCATCGTCTTTGTCTGCTCCTTCTATTTCTTCAATTTCTCGAATCGTTTCTCTGTATTGCCGGCTGAGCTGTGGCATTAATTTTGGCCCTTCATCGCGATCGGCCGAGCATATATCAATCTGATTTGCCAATATCTTCGATAGGTTTTTAAGCTGTTCAAGCCTACTTCCATTTGCCGTTACAGTCGCCATTTTCTTTGCTCTAGCCATCAATATCCTCCTTCGAAAATTTCCCTGTGTGTAAATTGGCGCTGGACGCCGGGGCTCGCCTCTGCGTCCCGGCGGGGTACCCTCCCCACCTCCATTTATTCTCTGTTTTACCACTCTCCATCTGGTACATTAATCCTGATTTTTTTGTGGCATCCAGTTAATTCATTATTAGTTTTATTGCTCTTCGCTGCATTGCAACAGTAATGCGCCGCCTGCAGGTTGTTCCAGTCCTGCGCCGCGGCTTCCGGTGAACTATACCCAAACTCCTTCCATCTTGATATCGGTTTAATCTCATCGATTACGAAAGAAAGTGGATGGTTGCTATCGCTTGGTTCATCGTAATGTATGGGTCCTAATCTTCCATTGCAGATACCGCACTCTGCTCCTATTGCTATCATCCTTGCCCTGTGCTTTCTTCTTAGGTTCCCATTTGAATATCTAGGATTTCCCGGCATGCAATCACCTCGTTTTTTATACAAAAAGAACGCCCTGCAAATGCAAGACGTTCTTCTGTGTGCTTAGAAACACGTGGTACCATCTCTTTGTCATTTCTGACGATATCATAATAACACAGAAAGTTGTCCTGTGAGTCCCTCTCTTTTTAAATTTTCTTTGACAGCAACCAATAAAACTTCCGTCTTCTGTCATAATACATATTCTTTCCGCACGGCATTTTCTTTGTATCTCTTAAGTATCTGTATGTAGCATAGTCCTGTGTGACACCTTCCAGAATCCATGGATATAGTTCTGGATCCGCTTCGATGGCTGTCTGTTCAATCACTTTACATTTATCTTCCAACTCTGTTCTTCGGATGGCCAGATGCTCCGTTGCACTTCCCTGGCTTGGACTTCCTTTTCCTTCTTTGCCATATTCTATGGATCTGACTGTATCTGTCATTCCCTCCAGTTCTCTTCTCCAATCCATATACTGCAGACAATGATACCTCAGTTCCAGAAATCGATGCTTATTGATTTCATATTTCTTTTCATTGATCGGTCTAACGTCCGGCATTTATACTCCTCCCATATGTTCTTTGTGCGACGTCGCACACGACTGCTGCCAGTCAATTTGATCACAGTCTCTCCTGCATTTTTCTCTTGTTCCTACTCCATACCCATAGATATGACATTCTCCATAATCCCCTTCCATTAGGCATCTTTTGCAATTCCCTGCTCGCGGGATCCCTAATCTTCCTGTTTCTTCTAGGTCTTCTAATTTTGCAAGCTTTTCCATTGCTTCCGAAAGAAGATGTTTCTCTCTTATCACAGCTTTTCCGGCATGTCTTTCTGTATATCTCATCTTCTACCTCCTAAAAACGTCTGCATCATTCTATCTTTCCATTCAGGCTTTTCGGTATCTACGGAATCCGGCTTATACGGTTCTGGAAGCGGCGTCCAGGCTGTTACTTTCCAGTAAGATCTACTTCCAGTCAAATTCCATTTTTTCATTCTCGGCATAAATTTTGCAAAAGTAACATGTACGATATGATTTTCAATAGCATTCACAATATATGTTCCGCTCTCTTCTGGCAACCGCTCACTGCATGGAATCCAACCATCGTTAAACTCTGAATACGTACTCTCTAGGATATCTTTCAGTTCTGATTCGGATATAACTCTTGTTAATGCTGAATATCCACAAGCTTCTGTTGCAGCTATCGTTATTCTTTGTTTTATTTTTTCAAATACTTCTTGCATCTTTCTTTCTCCTCGTTAAAATCAAAATATTTTTCAAAACTGCGTCAGTTTTTTCCGAGTTATGTGTTTATATATATAGCTGTATTATTTTGGAGAATAATCGTCTGCTAGTCTATGCGTGCCTCCCGGGGCAGTTCTGATTCCCGGGAATCCACACGCTTCTTCATTGTTTTACTCCTTGACTCTTGGCTTATATTGCCTCTTTCCGCTCAAGAACTCTTCCTGTTTTCTCTGTCTGCCAAGTAACTGCCTTAAATTATTCAATACTTTCCTGTTTTGCGGTTCTTCGAAGAACTGAACAATCAGCTCCAGTCTCATGACTTCGTCCTTCTGCCGGCGCCTTTCCCTCCTGCTGTTCTTTAGCCTGGTCGCAGCTCTTCGTTTTCCGTTCTCCCCTTCCGAGAATTCCATTTCATGAAGCAGATCTTGCAATCGTCTGTCTTCGTGTTTTACCGCTTCTCTTGCCGTCTGGTAATTACTTCTGCACTGATCTATGTAATTCAGGAATTGCTGAACGGCTTCTGATACCTCCTGCATGTTTTACTCCTCCACCTTAACCAGATCCGGATCTCCTTTCTCGTATACACTGCAGTTTTCCGCTTCACATGGTCTGCTTTTCTTTGTTTTCCAGTAATAATCGCACCATATGCTCCCGCTTTTTTCATCTCTCCATTTACATGTTTTGCATAGATGTCTGTCTGCATTTGATCCTTGATCTTTTTTGATTTGTCCGTAAAAATAGTGATATCTGACTGTAGATTTGTTATATCCAGTCACTTCTACGATCTCTTGGATTGTTTTCCCTTGTGCTTTCAATTTCTCTACTACCATCTTCTTTTCGCATATCTTCTGATGATTTTTCTTTTTGTTTCGAAGATGATATCGCACGGAGTCTTCTGTGATGCCGATGATCTGTGCTATCTCTTTTCTGCTCTTTCCTTGTGCATTTAGTTCATACACGATTTCCTTTGTCTTTTTCCTCATCCTGTTCACTTCCTGCTTCGTCTCTTCTGCATATTTCAAAATACTCGCACCATATACAACAGCTCCTGCACCCTTTTCTCTTTGATTTGAATATCCAATGCCGTATCCTTTCTATCATGTTTCCTGCTGCCATTTTCTCTTACTCCAGCCATTCATTTTCCAGGTAACAAAATCCGTAAACACATACAGCCGTTAGAATAATCCAGAATATCCAAAATAAAATCGTTCCATATCCAGACTCCAAATATTCCACCGTTTCCTCTATGGTTTTATCTGCATAAAAATCTGTATGGTCGGGAATCGTCCCGTCCCTTAGATCTGCAAATATGGTTCCTTCAAATTCTGGTTTTATTCCGTAATATTTATATCTGATATGGCTGGATTCTTTTATGGTTTCTATGTAATCTGCTTCCGGTATATCAAATTTATCACTGGCAAACGTAATTTTACAAAAATAGAGTTCTTTGCATTTCTTATCTTCTCTGTCAACGACATCCCAGGTCCAATACGTTTCTGTCGTTGTATATGTTTCTTTTTTCCCATTGACGGTTCTTGTTTTGGTTACTGTTCGTGTATGCTTTGTGTACTTCTCTTTCACTTTTTCCACATACATGTATTCTCCTTCAACTTCAGGATAAGAAACTGTGTCGACTGCTTCTAAGACACCATACACAAATGCATTTCCCACATTTGTATCCATGCCATACCGGAATAAATCTGTACTTTCTATCTTGGCCGCCTTATTATAGAGTTCGTTTTTATCCATCTGATATTCCGAAATCTTTCCGGAAATCAGAACACCGATCAAAGACATCACGGCTATGATCACAACACTTGCGATTATTTCTCTCTTCGTAATCTCAAAATTTCCAAAATCAAAACCTCTTCTGTTTTTGTATCTAATCATATCTATTCCTCAAACAAATTCTGTGGTGCATCTGGTGATACTTCATAATCAAGGTATGAATATTCCTGAACCTCATATCCAAGCATATTTAAGAATATTTTCGTCGGGAACTTCCGCACATACCTGTTGTATGCTTTGATCTGCTTATTATAATTACTCCGACATTCCGCAATCAGGTTCTCTGTCATTGATAACTCATTCATGAGCTGTTTATAATTCTCGTTGGACTTCAGTTCCGGATAGGCTTCTGAAACTGCCGTAATAGCTGTTGTTACATTTTCAATGTCTCCAGTCTTCCCACGACCTTCTACGATGGCTGTCAGCGTATCCGCTTCATGTTGATCGTATTGTTTTACACAATCTGCAAGATTATACACCAAGTCTACTCTTCTCTTTTCCTGTACCTTTATGTCTGACTGTGCTGTATTCACCTGCTCTTCTAATGCGATTGCCTTATTCTGAGAATTCTGTACGTAGAATACACACAATAATATCACTGCAACAACTGCTGCTCCAATAATTAATGGTAACTTCCACTCTTTCTTAGTATTTTTTTCTTTCATTTTCTGTTCCTTTCTCCTCCGGCGCACCGGCCGGAGGCAATCTATGGTTGACTGGTTACTTGTGATACAACACCAGAGGTGCTACAACTTTTTTTGTATACTGGTAGGCTACTCCTTTTACTCCATCTTTCGTTTCTACCCAGACAAACATCACATGTGCATATTCTCCGAATCCAATTACCTTTCCTTGGCCGGAAATTTTTAGCTGATCATGAACGTATATATCTCGAAATCTCACAGTATCTCCAACTTTTAGGTCTTTGTATGACTCAAACATTACAGGTAATTCCTCCCCATCAGGCTTCTGAATTCCTCTCTGGTGTGGGTTTCCTCGTATTTTCTCTGGCAATCCTGCTGAATTAGACGCATATTGGCATGATTATTATGTACTGCCTCTGATCCATCCAGATGATGTTCTAGGCATAAATAGACTTTAAATCCTTCCGCTTCTGAGATCTGTCTTCCTGGCTTTCCCGGAAACACGTGATGTTCTTGGATTTCCTGGTACTTGCGGTAATTGTGATCTAATTTCATGCAAAGGTAACAGGTGCCGTCTTTGCAATGTAGGATGCTTGCTTTGTGTTTCTTACGTTTTTTCTTTTTAGTTGGCTTTGGGAACATCAATTCACACATTCGATTTCCCTACCTTCCTCGTCTACCTCTTCCGTTAAAAGGTTTCTCCAGAATTCCGGATCCACAAAGATCTTGAAACTGTTATTGTTCATGCTTCGAATCTTCTTCTCTAATACTGCTGCCAGATATGTTCCTATCTCTTCTTCGGAATGCTTGGCCAGATATTGTCTTCTGGTTCCGTAGGCGCTTTTTACTTCTCGTTCTTCCGGTGGATTCAGCATGCTCTCCGGGCAATACTGCGGAAAATCTTTGGTTAATTCTGTCTGTCCCGGAATCTGATCTTCTTCTAGTATTTCCTGGTGCTCGCTGGATTTTTGTGCCTGCGCGATTTCCTTTCCTTGGCTCTCCTCTTCTTCTTGTTCGGTGTCCGTCTGCTCTGCGGTTCTTTCGCAGTCTCTTTGCTCTTCATCCTTTAACTCCTTTTCTTCCACCGGATGTACTGATCCACTTGCATTCTTTTTAACTTTCTTGGCTTTATCAGATTTCTTTGGCTTGTCCTCTTTTCTTGGTTTTTCTGGTTTTTTCGGCTCTTCTTTCTGTTCATATAATGGCTCTCCATACACTCTCTCATATATCTTCTGTACCGGTTCTGACACATCCGGATAATTCGGGAAACAGATCTCTTCAAATGCCATAGCCAGATCGATGTAGGTATGCTCTTCCGGTTCTGGAAGAATCCCGTTTACTTTATATGGCATCACCCGAATGCTTTTCTCCTGCATCATGACATTGGACTTCTCCAGGCGCATCATCTTAAACTTTGTCGGGTTTACTATCGCAAGGATCTCTTCCTCAATTCCTTTTCTGTCATTCCCTATGTCTTTCCTGGACCAATCCACCATTTCCAAGAATGTGTCTTTATCCTGAAATACTTGGATTGCCAAGAGCTTCATCCATTCCTGTGGCTCTTCCGGTGTCTGTGCGACGTCGCACAACTCCATCTGTGGGCTGTACTTCGATTCCGTCTCCCGTATGATTGTTTTTGCTTCCCGTAGATCTTTCACGGTTGCTTCTGCCGTGACTACCTCCCGGATCTCTTCCGGGAGTCCTAACATTTCCGTCAGCTTACTGCTGCCATATCCTCTCCATCTTTCATCAATTTCCGGGCTGAACCCGCCAATACTGTAGGTATCATTGATTTCCATGAATCGGATCGCCGTCGGCCGGCTGATTCCAAAATTTTCTTTTGCATAGTCAAACAGGCTCTGGTACCCTTTCTGCTTGTACAATTCGTCCTGCGCTGTTTTCTTCAAGTAATATCCTACGGCTACAAACCCTTCTGTGATATTGTTGAGCTCATTTTTGATGATCCCGGTCATATCATCCAGGTTATCAATGGCTCTTACTTCGCTCATATTGTTGAATGCCATCCTTCTCCTCCTAACTTACTGCTGCCTTTTCTACTTCCATCAGATCCGCTTCCAGTACATCTACCAGAAGCTTCCCGGCCAGTTTCCCATGCCAAACTTTGTTCTTTCCTTTTCTCAGCTCGTCAAATTCTTCCACCCTTAGCTTCCTGCTGATCTGTGCTAATTTAATGTCTTCCTCTGTCAAGCGTTTCTGGATTGCCTGCTGCCATCTCCGTATAAAAGATTTCGCTTCCTCAAAATCTGCGTTCTGGTTATCCCCTACGGTCCGCTTCTGCCTGGTTGCTCCGTCCGGTTCGATTTCCAACGTGTAGTATGGCTTGTCCAGCTCCGCTGTTTTCCGAAGGAATACAATATAAGTCTCCCTTCTTTGGATCCGGTCAAAATACCTGTCGCTGCTATGTAAGCAATGACCAAGAATTTTCCCTTCCCGGATGATATCCTCGATTCGTTCCGGAACAACAATGGAATACTTCTTTTCTTCGTATTCGTATTTTTCTTTGATCTCCACATGGATCCTGTCAATGTCCGGGAACTTTTCTGCAATCTCACCTGCTCTTCTGGCTATGTCCTGTCCACCACACATGCTGACTACTTCGTCATGCGCTGCTTTTAAGTTCTTTGGCTTGTAATTCTTCTCGATCCTGGTATCGATCTTTAACCGATTGGCAATCAGCATATAGTCTTCCCAGTCACTAATCAGTTCTAAAGGTCTTCTTCCTGTGAGATTCCTCTGTTTCTTCATGTAATTGCAGATCTTCCGTTCCGACATCCTGGTTAGCATGAGTTTTAAATTCTTTGGCCGGATTTGATTCTCGCTGAAATATCTGATCACCTCATCCGGAATGATGGTATCCATCGCCTTTTCTCTTCTTAACCATTCCAGGTAGATATCGCCTCCGTGATTTTCTCTCAGACGCTTCATTCTGGCTTTATCGATCCCCAAAGACTTTGCTAAGTCTTTTATTGCACTGCAGGTGTGGACTGTTGATCTTTTATCGTCCATTCCGTCTATTATCAGCTTCCCCAGCCCCGCTTTTGCAAACTGTTCATACTGTGGATATCGTTTCCAGCCTTCGATATATTTTTCCGGATCAAACCGGCCCACATCTTTCGCCATTTCTGCAAGCCCTGTTCTCTTTAATTCTGCTTTGGTCAAAGTCGGAAGTGTTCTTTTATATATCGCTCCTTCGTAATCGTAGTACCAAGAATAATAGCTTCTTCCGTTTCTGATCCACCGCATATGATCTTGCTTATATAGATCCCAGATGTAAGCAATTCCATGAAATTGCTTATCATAGATCACCCTTCTTATCTCTTCTGTCACGACATATGGATGCTCATAGTTTCCTTTTGGCAGATGCTTCCTGCACCTGAACAACCGGATCACGAATCCATCTTCGCATCTTTGGATGAGATAAGCCCTTTCATAATCCGTCCAAATGTTTCCAGCCTTCCCCCGTGCTTTATACTGTATTTTTCTTCCGCAGCATCTGCAGGTTCCATACTGGTTATGCTTTGGATTATTTATCGGTACCGTCTTTTCACACCAGGTACAGTATCCTTCTGTTGCTCCCTTTCTGGAATACTCGTAAAAAATGAAGTGATCTCTGATCGCATGCTTATCTACCCAATGAATCCAGTCTTTTGGAAGTTCCGGTACCTTATCCATTTCCAGATCCCATTGCTCCGTCTCTCTTTTATACTTTTTCTTTAATTCTTCCTTTCTTACATTCTGCTGATACTTTAAGATCCCTTTGTAACCTCCGTCTTCAGTCTCCAGATATCGCTTGACGTTTCGGTTCCCTTCGGGATTGATATATCTTCCGGAATAGTAGGTGTATTCTGGCCAATCCAGCATATCTACTTTGGCATTTCTCCATTTTTCATGCTTCACATCCCATGTGATAAACTCCCCTGTTTCCTTATTGACAAACAATTCATATACCGGTTTATTCAAGCCCAGCCTCATCTCTTCCACCAGAAAAAATGCAACCTTCAGAATTCCCTGCAGTACCTGGCACCTCAGATAGATCCCGTATTTATATCGATAGACATCTTCTTTTCTCCACTGGTTTTTCCGTGCTACCAGTTCCGGTACGTCCATTCCTGCTTTTTTCATCATGGCCGGTGTTGCGTAGAGTTTTCTCAGCTTCCGTAACTGTTCTTTTCTCATACTGTCGCCACCTTTCCATTGATGTCATACCAGGTGTCCGGCAAGATTCCCTGTTCTCCGACCATATATACGCCCAGTTCTTCTACCTGCCGGCTGCCCCTCTCTTCTTTTACAAATCCCAGGACCGTTCCCGGTGCACCTTTCGCGATTGGATTCTTTCCCCGAACGATTACAAAATCTTTTTTTGCTTCTCCATTGTCTGTTTCTACGTGTCCTGTCTCCATCTGTGGATGTTCATACATGTATTTCAAAGCGTGAGCAACAAACTCTTCGATCGTCAGCTTCTTAACCAACTTAATGCGAGTGCAAGATATCTTGGAGTCTGCATCGTCTTCGTTGATGTCTCCATCTGCCAATACAATGTAATAAACCGACTCTTCCATATTCCTGTAATAATTCAAGCAGTCCAAAGGATTCTCTGCACAATGGAATCCGTTCTTTCTGCAATTTGCTTCTTCCTCTTCTAACCATTTTCCTTCCTCGTACTGGAACGTCCCGCGTCCCATCGTACAGGTCAGATCTTTATGAAATGCTTTATATGCCATCATCATTTTTCTGCACCTTCTTCCCGGAAATAATCTCTCGCCCAGTGAAATACCTGAAGATCCGGAGCATACATGATTCCTTTCCTGACCAGCTCCCCGGTCTTCGTCTCAATATATTTCATGCAATCTTCCATATTTTTTGTGCGACGTCGCACAAGTCTTGCAAACTCTTCTTCCATACACAGGCTTTTCAGATAATCTGCTACCGGCTGTACCGGAACATACTTGTCTTTATGATCTGCAGCTTCTACCTCCAGTTTTCCTAACGCTGCATTCATCCAGTCTGTAAACTCTCCACTTCCAGACAGATAACTTTCTACCAGGAATTCCGGTATCCCGTTTTCTTTTGCCAGTGTCTTCAAATGCTCTGTGTCTCCTGCTGCCAGTAACCCTTCCGCGCAGGCATTGATTTCTTCGTAACTATCAAAATTTCCAAATACCTCATACATGGTTTCTTCTCCTTTCGATCTCTTCCCGGATCCATTCCGAATAACTGTGTTTTCCGCATTCGCTCAGGATCAGCTACTTCTGCGATAACTCCCAGAGTCTTCTCCAGTGTTCTTCACTTTCTACCGGCCGCCCTTTGCTGGTCCGGAAGTCGCTGGCCACCCACTTTTCCAGATTGTGTTCGATCATGTTTAAAATAAAATGATCCTCTGTGTGGATATGGACCTCACAGGACTGGTTTAATCGTCTCAGTGCTTCGTTGATCGCAATCAGGTTAGTCTCGTGATAAGTGCTTTCCGTCTCTCCAAAACCCTGAACAGTTCGCTGCTCTCCATTCTTCATACATTCCAGGACATATCCGTAACTTCTCTTGGATTTCCTGGTGCTTGCACTGTCTGTGCCTATGTATATGTGTACTTCAAACATCTTTTAAATTCTCCTGTTTAACCGGATCATGGTATAGTACCTGAATTTATATCCGGTAGCTTGATTTGTCCCTTCAAAATAACTTGACTTGTCTATGTAGTATCCTTTCTTTTCCTTTGGCTTCTTTGGCCATCTGACAAAACGTTTCTTTTCCGGCTCCGGAACCGGAAGATTCCTGGATGAAGAATAGCTTGTCTCTACCAACTTCTCGTTGTACCGATTTGCTGTTTCCGGAGTCTTTGTGATGTATCCGGCCAGATCTGCAAACCCACCTTCTTCATACAGGTGTTTAAAATCGATTCTTCCGTGTGTCCAAGTTTTCTTCAAAATCAGATCCGTATCAGCCTCTCGGTTGATCACTACATGAATGTGCCACGCTCCTCTTGGACCCACTTCGATATTCCGCATCCATCGAAGTTCATACCCTCTTTTCTTGTATTCCCTTCGAATGATTCTCATTGCCTCCTGGAAATCTTTCTTTGCTGCTTTCATGTCTGGAGGTCTCTCCTCTTTTTTATAGGTTAAAAGAGCCAGAAAATCATTTTCCTTAAACCAGGTCTTTAATTTATGTCTTGCTTTCCTTTCTTTATTCCATTGATTTCTCTTTTTGATCTGGTCTGGTGTGGCCTCTCTTTTGACTCCTCTTTTCTCGCCCGGAGCCCCGTACTTCCCATCCAGATATTCATATACTTCAATAGAATCTTCGAATATGTATGTCAGTCTCTTATATCGTTTTATCATTCCATCTGTGTCCTAACTTTAATATTCTTAACAAGTGATAAAAACGGGCTGGAATCCCCGTTTTTCTTGACTTTCTAGGCCCATGATGGTACTATGATAATAGGTATTTGCCATAGTACTTATGGGCCTGCTGACATCTGCAAATGTCAGCTTTTTTCTTTGTCAAGATTCATAATATGATTTCTACCTCTGCTCCGTTTTCTTTTGCTACACTCTCTGCATATCTTTGTACCTCTTCCATTGTTCCGATCCTGCTTTGCATGTTGCTTACCTCTCCGTTGCTAAATTTGATTGCTTTTGAATACCGGATTATCTTCAATGGATTTTCTCCTCGCTGAAATCTCTGCATATTTCTCCTTTTCATTCTCCTTCTGTATTTCTCTTGCAATCTTAATTACCATCTGCAGAAGAATCAAAATCGCAAACCCCAGTGCTATCTGCAGTATCCCAGGCAATATGTACATTCCGTCTTCGATCGCCTGCACGGCGCTCCAGATCAGCAAGATCCCTGCTGCTGAGATTAAAAATGTCAATGCATTTTTAAGAACGCTCGCGGCTTTTTTCTTCTTTTTTATCTGCTTTAACTTCATTCTTGATCCCTCTTACACAATTTTTCTTTCTTCATATCCTTGCTGCATTTGCTTTCCTTGTAGCTGCTCTAAGTACCTTCCCGCTTCGTAGATATCGAACTCAGGAACATACTTCCTGAGATTTTTATCTGCAAGCATTCCTCTGTACTTTTCATAATCGGCAAATACAGCTACATTGATCAACTTTCCTATGATTGCATACTGGTTATACCTTTTCCCGATCTCCTCCCGGATTTCTTTTTCCCTCTTCTTTACAGTTGAGTATGAGATGTCAAATATCTCTGCTATATGAACTTTGTTTGCGTACATCCTCGTTACCTCCTACACCACTTTCTTTCCTTCCAGTTTCTCGCAGAGCGCACGCTCTTCCATTTCCTTGCGTGCAAGCCTCTTGCCTTCCGCAATTCCTTGTCCGTATACGACAAGTGTATTTTTCTCCTCTTCCGTCATTCCAGGAATTACTTTTCCAAATGTTTCTAAAATTTGTTTTTCTCTTTCTGACATATTTTCACTTCCTCTCTTTATTGACTTTTTCTTCTTTAGCTCCTATCCTTTATATACAGGCACTTCAACGCCAAGTACATAAAGAAAGGAGCTTTTTATGACAAGAAACGATGTTGAGCGTATTGTTTCTCGCAGTATTGATTTGCATTCATCCAACGATGTTGTGTCAAAATCAGAGCTTAAAAAAATTTTGACAGATGTCCTGTATGAATTTGGAGCTTCCTCTGCTCTCAGTGATTCTGTCGAGAAGAAAATATCTCAAAAACAAAAGTTAAACAGAAACTTGCAAGGATTAAGATAGTGTTTCTTACGTGGGCGTTTTTAAAACGTTCACGTTCTTTTTTCATGTTTTCAATTTCCCAGTTATTTCTTATTGATTCGAATTCGTTTATAAGTTCTTTCTCACTTGCGTATCTCTCAGAAACAAGATCGTAATATCTGGATTTTCTTTCCAGTTCTTGCAGTCTATTATCTATTCTTTGTCTTTTTCTACATATCATCTTTCTCACCTCTCTTCCTGTTGCTTTTGACACAATTATATGTGCTATAAAAGCTTTTGTCAATATATTTTTTGTTGCTGTTAGAGCTTTTTGTTGACTTTAGCACATTTTTATGCTATGTTCTTTCTAAAGGTGGTGAAAAAATGAAAGAACGATTAAAACAATTGAGAAAAACACTGGACATAACACAACAAGAATTTGCTGATAGAATAGGAATTAAAAGAAACTCTTATGCCAATTACGAAACTGGCCGCAATACTCCAATAGACGCAATTATTCTTTCAATATGCAGAGAGTTTAACGTCAATGAAGAATGGATTCGAAATGGCACTGGTGAAATGTTTGTTGAAATAGATAAAGAGAACCAACTAATGATGTGGGCTGGATCTGTTTTGAAAGATGAAAGCGATTCTTTTAAACGTAGATTTGTAAATATGCTGATGGAACTGGATGAATCCGATTGGGAATCCTTGGAGAAAATGTGTTTATTGCTAAATAAAAAAGACTAAGCAATATCGCCTAGTCTAGGAATGCTTTTATGAAGTAATAAATCCGTTCTACTTGTTTTTCACTTGCTTCTTTAAGCATTTTAACGATTATTTTGATTCTTGAATCTTTATCCATAGGTAACACCTCCGCACAACGAACATGTGTTTGTGTTATATATTTTATCACTTCGCTTTTGTGAGTTCAATACATTTCCAAACATTTGTTCTAACTTATTATTGAAGCTAAGTATAGAATGTGATAGTATTTTAGCTCCTTTACTATATAAACACTTTGTTTTTTTAAAAATGATGTGGTTTTTGAATTTGTCCGAGATTTCGGACACTTATTTGAAAGGAGATTCGTACAGGTCAGCAATCCTTATTTTTAGTCCTGCTGCCAGTCGTTCCATAGTCTCCATGCGGGGGCTTGTCCGACCAGATACGATATCCGATATCGTGGACTTAGGTAGTCCAGTCATATTAGAGACTTGGCGTATTGTTAAATTTCTTTTATACATAATTTCGCCAAGTAAGATTTTCATATTACAATTTTATTACAATATCATTTGTAATTCTACAGGAAATTATTTACTGTAAATGTTCTTTTTCAAACAATAAATATTCAATCTACTATTAAAACGCAAAACGAAAAGAGGGTATTATAATGAGCAATAATTCCGAACTAAAAGATTATCGTAAATTCACAAAGCCTGCCGAACTTCATAAAGCTATTAATACATTAAAAGGTATTGTTACTGGAATTACCACTGATTCCAAAGTAAGTCGCGACGAAATCAACGAATTGGCTCACTGGTGTACATGCCATGGCCACCTTGCTGATCGTCATCCTTTCAACGAATTAATTCCAATGATAGAGTCTGCTTGTAGTGACGGTGTTATTTCCGCATCAGAATCTCATGATATCATTTGGGTATGTAATCATTTTGTTTCCGATTCTAACTACTATGATTTTATAACTTCTTCTCTTCAGTATTTAAACGGTCTCATTTACGGCATATTGGCAGACGGAGAAATAACTGACAAAGAAATATATTCATTAAAATCTTGGATAGCCTCTAATGATTATTTGACCGGTAGTTATCCATTTGATGAAATCGAGAGCTTACTTTTATCAATTTTGGCAGACGGAGTTATAACAGATGATGAAAGAAATATATTAAAAGCATTTCTAAGTAATTTTATAGATATGACAACCTCTTATAATTTAAGCCAGAAAGACTTTGATTTATTAAAATCAAAATATAGTGTTTCCGGTGTATGTGCAGTTTGCCAAGATATAGACTTCTCTGGAAATGTATTCTGTTTTACTGGTCAGTCCACACGTGCAACCAGGAACGAAATCAGCTCCCTTATAGAATCCGTTGGTGGCATCTTTAAAAATTCTATAACGAAACAGACTCGATATTTAATTGTTGGAAATGCTGGTAATCCTTGTTGGGCTTTTTCATGCTACGGTCGTAAAATCGAAGATGCTGAAAACAGAAGAAAAAATGGCCAAAATCTTACCATTGTAAACGAAATTGATTTTTGGGATATAATTGAGGACTATAAATAACTTGTTTATTCATTATGTACACATAATAAAAACCGCCCTTGGCGGCAACCAGGAACGGCTTTACATACCCGAAGATATGCATGTATTTAACACGAATATATTTTATCATCTTCGGTGACGGTCTGCAAGAGACAGGCTGTCTTTTTTATACCCAATTTTAAAGAGAAAGGATGATGATTATGTGGTGTGAAACATTGCCGAGTGGAAAGGTCCGGTTTGCGGAAAGATATGAACATCCGCTCACCGGAAAACAACTGAAAGTATCTATAACTATGGACAAAGATACGAAGTCAACACGCAAGCAGGCGCAGCTTGCACTTCAGTGCAAAATCGATCAAAAATTATCTGAATTAAACGTAGTGTCTAAAAAGAAGGATCTGACTTTTGGCGAATTGGTTGCGCTTTACCGGGAAGACCAGAAAGTAACAGTAAGTAAGTCTACTTACCAACGTAACTATTTTGCAACAAAATCATTGATGGAAATTCTTGGGAAGGATACGCTTGTGGAGCGAATGACTGCCGGGTATGTTCGTAAACAACTTTCCGATCGGCACGAAAAACCAGGCACCACAAACGAACGACTGACCCGCTTGAAAGCGCTCTTGCGCTGGGGATATAACAACGACTATATATCTGATATCCGATGGATTGATAAGTTATCTACTCTGAAGGACGAAGAAAAATCAGAAAAGCTGGAGGAAAAATATTTGGAATCCGATGATCTGAAACGGCTTCTTGATCATATCTCCGTGATGAAATGGAAATTTCTTGCAGAGTTTACTGCGCTCTCTGGTCTTCGCTGCGGAGAAGCTATCGCTCTTGAAATGTCCGATATTGATACCAAAAACCGAATCATTTCAGTTACCAAAACATTTGATCCTGTAAATAATATTGTCACAACTCCAAAAACAAAAACATCCTATCGGGAAGTATATATGCAGGATGAGCTTCTGGACCTGTGTAAAAAAATCAAAGTTTATATGAATCAGGAACGCTTGGTTCTTGCCTATCGGTCCTCTCTGTTTTTTAGTGATATCAATGGCGATCATGTTGATTATTATGCTTACAACAAATGTTTAAAAGAAACCGCCGAACGGATTTTGCACAAAAACGTAACTTCGCATTTTATGCGTCATACTCATGTGGCGCTCATGGCCGAACAGGGGGTTCCTCTCGAAGTCATTTCCCGTCGTCTTGGCCATGCCAACAGTTCCATCACGAGAGATATCTATTTTCATGTAACTAAGAAATTGAAGGAGCGCGATAACGCACAGATCAAGGAAGTGAAAATATTATGATTCATGGGGCAAATATGGGGCATGAATATGTCTTTCATGAGCTATTTTTACTTTTTAAAACATCAAAAACTTTATTTTTTCGTTTGTTTTACCCACTCATACCTATTTATTTAGTCCCTTTCTCCGCATTTAACAATTATTTTATAACACCGGAAATTCAAGTATTTCCGGTGTTTTTCTTTTATTCAAAAATAAAAATGGGGCAAATATGGGGCAATACTTTTTTCTTATTAAATATAGAAGGTATTTGTTATTTGGATATTCGTGGAACGTTAAATAGAACTAGGATGATTTGATTATTAAGAAGAATAGGTCGACTGACCAACTAAATGATAAGCAGTGTTCAAAAGATCGTGCATGAGTTCGCATGTGATCGGCGTGTCTGGCGGAACATCGAACGAGAACTTCCTTCCCGGGATATTCAGGAACTCAATGTATAGTTCCATCGCCTCTTTGCTGTCAAACATTGCATACTGACCAGGTATCATATTACCCCTCCTTTCTGTTTTGGTTTATGATATTATTATAAAAGATATATTTCATTATTTCAATAAGCTCCGGAGTTTTTACGCCCCGGAGCCTTTCTTATTCTACCTTTCCATCCTCTGCAAAGGTATATTCCTTCCCACCAATCTGCAGCGTCTCTCCACATACCATCCGGCCATCATCCTTCAGGTAATACTTACCGACCCAGTGATTCCTGAGCATGGATCCTACCGGCTGGCAGTTCTTATCATCATTAAAATAATACCAGTCCTCTTCCAACTGCATCCATCCAGTTACCATACTTCCTTCCGGAGCACCATTCTCGCTTTCCGGCCGGCAGTAATAGGTATATTTTTCATTCTCAACAAATCCTGTCTGCATGGATCCGTGCGGGTAATCGTCAGACTTTCCGGATTCCGGCGTCAGATAATACCATCTTCCGCCGATCAGCTGCCATCCATCCAGCATATCTCCGTTCGAGTTCAGGTAATACCATTTTTCATCCACCTTCTGCCAACCGGTCAGCATCCTGCAGTTACTGTCAAAATAATACCATTTCTCATTGATCTTTCTCCATCCGGTAACGGCATAGCCTTCCCCGTCAAACCAGTACCAGGAATCTAATTTCAGCCAGGAATTTTTCTGGTATGTTCCATCCGTATTCCGGTACCACCATCCCTTATCGTCTTTGATCCACTTGCCGGCGGATGATGTGTTGATTCCGAACGATGATAAGATCCCTTTCGCAATCTCGTCCATGTTGTTGTTAAATGTCGCAACATCTGCAGCATTGGTAATAAACCCACACTCCAGTAACCGGTAATTCAGACCCCTTGCTGCAGCACGATTAATATTTGCAAGATTGTCCCGACCAACAATGATGTCTGATCGTCCCGGCATGATCTCACTGATAAATGCGGCCAGCTTCTGATCGTAGGCGTCCGGAGTATATCCATTCTTGATGATAACATGTCCACCTCTTGCGGTCGGAGCAGCACCGTCCATATGTAATTCGCAGATGCACCAGTCTTTCGGGATGTCCAGCGTATTGATCAGTTTACTCCTGTACCAGTCTTTTGATGTATCTCCAACCGTTACATTGTCTCCTCCGATTGCACTGATTCTGGAAGCCAGCGCACGGACTCGCTCTGCCTCTGTATATCCATTTCCTACAGCCCCACTGTCACCGGCTCCGTGGCCGGCTATGATAAATAAATGTGCCATATCATTTCTCCCTTCTGTGCGACGTCGCACAACTAAAAAGAGAGCCGTTTCCGACTCTACTGGTTAATAATTATTATTTACTACTGCAGATACCCAAGCAATCTGGCCATCATTAATCTTACATAATCCGGACATGAACGCTCTCCCATGCACCAGGACTCTACCGTTCTTTTGGGGATGCAGAATTTTTCTGCGAACTTGGCTTGTGACATTCCGGATTTCTTAACCATGTCCTTGACACTCATACTGGCAACGTCATGAATATTGCCAAGCGTATCCACTACCACATCCGGATCCTCGCTTATTTCGTCAAACCACTCCGGATAGCCATATTCTGCAATGTACAGTTCCTTGTCAGATTGATCAAGTGCGTCTTTCCAAAGTTTAGCAAATAGACTGTCTGTCATTTTTTCGTCCTCCACCTTAAATTTATTGAGAAAATAAAATGCTTATTCTTCGATCAAAGCTATAACTGTTGCGTTTTCAATGATAATTTCTCCATCGTCTGCACCATATTCCATTCCGTTTCCGCCGATGATTGCGATGGATCCAAAATACTGATCAGATGCTTCCAATGCTTCTCTTAATTTGCTTTCAACCTCTTCTTCATCGTCCCAGTCAAGGTCAATTCTTGTATCAACAGCACACGTTCCGTTAAGTTCAACTTCGTTCGTGTTGTAAGAACTGCAGTCGTTTTCATAATCCCAATCATAGGAATTACGGCAAATATCACCAATCTCATATTCTTCATCTTCTGCTAAGCGGCGGATTCCGATGTATCCATAATTGCTATTCATGATTTTTTCGACCAGTTCTTTTTTCATTTTATTTCCCTCCTTTAACTGTCTTTATTATACCGCACATTGTGCGGTATGTCAATATTTTAAGGGAGGATTTTTGAAAAAATATTAAAAACCGTTTCTGGCTCTCCTAATCTACAAATACCCAATCTTCCGCTAATACATCTGTTGCACTTGGGAACCAAGGAACAATGGCATTGTAATTCGTCTTAATCACAAGGTACGGATACATGGTTCCTGCACTTGTTTCTTTTTCTTCCAATGTATATTCATTGTTGTCATACGGATCATGCAGGATAATGTACTGTCCCTTTCCGTTCCAGCCCTTGCGAGCAACTTTAAGCCCACGCTTGAGATACCTGATCGCATCTGAGAAAGGAAATGCTGCTTCGCCACCCAGTACCGGGCAGTTGTTCTCATCCGCAATCATCCACTCATCAGAAACCACATTGGAAAGAGTATATTCGACTCTCTGCGTTTCTCTGATATCCAGAAGCTCTCCCTGATCAGAGTCCTGCGGTCTGCACTGGATCATTACCGTCTCTTTCTCCGGATCCCAGTACCAATAGCCTCCCCATGATGGAAGTTTTACTTTTGCCCCGTTCTTCATTGCCTTTAATGCTTCTACAAAATTCATAATCTATGTTCTCCTTTCACTTAAAAAGAGGACTGTTTCCAGCCCTCTACTCTTCCTTATTCAACTGCTTAAAGATCTGGTTCACATAAGTACTTAACCCTGCCACAAGAATTCCCTGTACAATCGCCGTGAATACCGCAAGTGCGATATCCTGCCCGGTGGCAAATGATGCTGTGGCCATCACCCAGATACCACAGACAAAAATCCCGACGATTCCAAGTACCAGCGGAATGTATTTGTCTTTAATGAATGCAGCCTGTTTCAGCCACATGCCGATAAAGTACAGTACAATCGCAACAACAATGAGTTCCGGTTTTACATAGTTCATAATCTGATCCATCTTATTCTACCTTCCTTTCCAAATCCTCAATCCTGTGATTTGCTACTTTCATTTTTTCTTCTTGAAGAGTCATTTGCTCCTCCAGACGATATGTGCGCTCTATTGTATTATTATGCTTATCAACCCGTTTTGTGAGTTCTGTAAGCTTATAATCTATCAGTGCAATCGTCTTATCATTCTGTTCTTCTGATCTGCGTTGCTGGAAATAGTTGTTAATCATGCATACTGCTATTGCAACTGCTCCTGTGATAATCGCTTCTATCACATCTCTGTACCTCGCTTTCTGAATTTTCCGCAAAATAAAAAGACCTCTACGGTCTAGCTCTGATTTCCATATAATCTCTCCTTACACTTCTTTCCACAAACTCTCTGTACCTGTCGCTCCCGGCTCCCAGACATTGTTATCCACCATTGATTCCCACATCTTACCGTTATGTGTCACCTTATCACCTTTGCTGTATGGATTCGTTGAATCCGGCTGTTCCCATTCTGGGATCACGGATGCATCCGGGATAAGGACTTTTGCAAAGAGAGACGGACTTACATCTGGTGTCCAATCATCCTGTGATGTGTGATCCTGAAGGACTTTGTACAGTACATCCTTATAATTCACCCGGTACCCGGCAGCGTAGCTCTTACCGGATTTCCATTCCGGATACAAGAACTTTACTTCCAATGCTTCTGCATCATCTGTGATCTGCATCGCCTGCTTCTGTGCCAGTTTTGCCATCTGTGCCAATACCTCAGTTATCACTATTAATCGCCTCCTTGATTGCGCTCTCCAAGTCTGATATGGTTACTTCCGGCTCTTGAATCGCCGGGTCGTATACCAGACTCCACACCTGTTTTATCACACCGTCTGCATATTCAAGATGGCTTTCATAATGCTTTCCCTCTGGTGCGTCGTTTGGCATCTCGGTTTCCTGCACTTTGTGATACCCTAACTCTGCCAGAATCTCATCTGGTGCGTTTCCTATCATCTTTCCGTTGTATGTAACCCACGGCGGTTTTGATGTATACCGTGGGGTGTTGTTTACTAATTTTGCGTACAATTTATCACCTTCTTTTATATCTTTTTAGCCCTGATATATTCTCCATCAAATCTATCAGTGATGCTTACGTATCCAGTTCCTGTGTAGTCGTATTTACATCCGAATACTATATACCCGTCCGCTGGAACTACTATTGTTTCTTTTCCGATTTTTGAAGCATCGCCACTGTATGTCATTGACATATAATTACCCCCACATCCTCTCATGTCATATACATATCCTTTTGTGGCATTAATGTCCCATTCGACATAAAACGTATCACCTGCATTTACATCCATCCTAACAGCTCCATATTTATCGGTTGGGTCTACAATATCAATATCCCACTCATAACTTTTCACACTCTGCATCATCATCCTTCTTCTTAGGAGCATAAATATGCCCCCAATCTGCAAGAAATGCCTTGATAAGCACTAAATATTATGCGTACAAGGCTCTGCTCTGCTCTGCTCTGCTCTGCTCTGCTCTGCTCTGCTCTGCTCTGCTCT
>JAEDDO010000098.1 GCA_016298055.1 Frisingicoccus sp. | reverse complement strand
ACACTCACGCTCAGCTAAAAGCTGATTGACATATTTCTCCGCGATTCTCTGAATATTCATATCAATGGTTGATACGACCGTATACCCGTTCTCAGGGGAAACTGTTGTCCGTTCAAAATCCGAATTTTCTGACAAATACCCGTATTCACGTCCGTCTGTTCCGTTCAGCATATCATTATAATAGCCTTCAATTCCCCATGTACCGTCATTACCTTTATTCGTAAATCCAATCAGGGCCGCTGCCAGAGAATCGTAAGGATATTTTCGAAGATACTCTTCTTCAAACCAGATACCTTTAACATAGGCACGCTCTTCCATATCTTTCTCATCTTCTGAATCCATAAAGTCCTGATACGCCTTTACCGTGTCATAATCCAATTCCTTGGCCATAACACAATAACGACTTTCCGGATCCTCTTCCAGAAGCTCATAAACCTTTGAGGCATCGATTCCAAAATATTTCTCAATCGCTTCTGCTGTCGGCTTCTCACAATCCCCATTCGAATTAATGACAACATAAGGATCCAGTACAAGATTATAAACTTTCTCACTTGTTGCCAGAACCGTTCCGTTTCTGTCTGTAATATCGCCCCTCTTAAAAGGAATATTACGGCTGTCATAATCCATCTGAGCCAAAACGATCCGGCTGTAGGTATCGCTTTTTCTCATATTGATCCAAATCAAACGTCCAATTAATATACAAATACATAAAAGAAACGTACCACAAGCAACTACGAGTTTTGTCTGGTTAGTTTCTTCAAATCGTCTTTCCCGTTTTTTTCGTCTCTTTCGCCTTCTTCTTTCAGGCTGTTCCGAAACTTTATATTGCTTCGCCAAGATGTCACACCGCCTATCTGATTTAAGGAAAAGCCCCCAGCATTCTGAGGGCTCAATTATCATTCATCCGTTGGGATCTGTTCATATTGTTTCACATAATCCTCGTTTTCATTGGAATAATAGTGAATCTGATCTTCCTTGATCGCTGTCATTCCATATTCATTAACAGCTGTCTGGTATACCTGAGACAAATCGATTGCACTGTTAATCCGCTCTTCCATAGCTGCATTCTCATTCGTGATCGTACTCAGTTGTGATTTTAATGTGGCAATTTGCACATTGGTACGGGTAATCTCATTTTGAAGACTCAGATATCCAACACAAACAGCAACTGTCACAACAACCGAAATAACAAGAAAAACTGTATATGTCAAATCTAATTTTGAAGCCTTTTCACGATTTTTTCTTGCAGCAGCATTCTTCACATTCCTGTCCGAATGCGAAGTCTTTTTACGACGCTTTTTCCTGCGCTGATTCTCCGGCAATTCTTTTGGAATGGTTTCATATTTTCGAACGGTATTGCCATCAATATAATACCCTGTCGAAGATGATCTTCTTCTTTTTCTTTTATTCTCCGGCATATCCACCGTTCCTTTCTAAATATTCTGAATTCTGCGTTCAAAAACACGCAGCTTTGCACTTTTTGATCTTGAGTTCATCGCCAGTTCTTCTTCCGAAGGAAGAATCGGTTTTCGGGTAATCACCTTACCAAGAGATTGCTTCCCACAGACGCATGCAGGAAATGACGGAGGGCATTCACACGGATTCTCGCACTTTCTGAATATATTCTTCACAATTCGATCTTCCAGTGAATGAAAGGTAATAATGCAGATCCTTCCGCCATCGTCAAGGAGTTCGATCATTTCATTCAAATGTCCTTTAAGAACATCCAGTTCATGATTCAATTCAATTCTGATGGCCTGAAATGTTCGCTTTGCCGGATGACCTCCGACGGCACGAAACTTCATAGGAATCGCCGCCTTAATGATCTCTGTAAGCTCGTCTGTTGTCTCTATCGGTTTTTCCTGTCTGGCCCGGACAATATGTTTTGCAATATTCTTCGCAAATTTATCTTCGCCGTAATCTCTGATAATATGATAGAGCTCTGTTTCACTGTAAACATTAACAATATCACGGGCCGTCTTTTCCTGACGCTGATCCATCCGCATATCGAGCGGCGCATTCTCCCTATAGGAAAATCCTCGTTCAACCGTATCCAGCTGGTACGAGGACACACCTAAGTCTAAAACAATACCGTTTACTTTGTCAACACCGAGATTTGACAAAACCTGCTTCATATCACTATAATTACTGCGCACAATTGTTACTTTATCTTCAAAGGGTTTCAATCGTTCACCTGCTGCACAGATTGCAGCCTCATCCTGATCGATCCCGATAAACCGTCCTTCATCTCCCAGACGGCTGCACACATGAAAAGCATGTCCGCCTCCGCCAAGAGTCCCATCGACATAAATACCATCCGGCTTTATATTCAAATTCTCAATTGTCTCGTCTAATAAAACCGACTGATGTCTGAAAAGCACTTAATCACCTCTTAATTATAAAGATATTCCGATGTCTTCCATATGCTGGGCAATATCATCCATATCATCCACATCGACATCATTAATTTCTTCCCATTTATCTCTGTTCCAAATCTCGATACGATTTGAAACACCTACTAAAACGGCCTCTTTTTCCAGTTTTGCAAATTCTCTCAGATTTGCAGGAATCAAAATACGGCCCTGTTTATCAATTTCGCATTCAGATGCTCCTGCAAGAAAAAATCTGCTGAACTTGCGGGCATCTTTATTGGTCATCGGAAGTTCATGAATCTTATTCGTAAAGGTTTCCCATTCTTCCTGAGGATAAACTGACAGACAGCCATCAAGCCCCTTAGTTAAAAAGAATCTTTCACCCAGAGACTCTCTCAACTTGGAAGGAACAATCAGCCTGCCCTTGGCATCCAATGTATGATTGTATTCACCAATAAACATACAGTCACCCATTTCCTATCTCAGGTTCCTTTTCAAACCATTTCTCACCACTTTGTTTCACTTTCTCCCACTTACATTTTTATTCTATAGCATTTAAATTGAGATAGCAATAGAATTTTTACTTTTTTACGAATTTTTCATTTTTTATTCACAGTTTTTATTTCGTTCTTTTTAATCATTTTTATAGTAATTTACATAAAGATATGATAGAATAGATAAGAATGTCGAAAATTAAAATTTTAAAAAATCCTTAAAATAATTATAGAAGAAAGGACGTATAAACATGAAATTAGGTATCGTTGGTCTTCCAAATGTAGGAAAAAGTACCCTGTTTAATTCATTAACAAAAGCCGGGGCTGAATCTGCCAATTATCCATTCTGTACGATCGACCCAAACGTTGGTATCGTATCCGTTCCGGATCATCGTCTGGATGAACTGGCTAAACTCTATGACTCTGCTAAAATTGTTCCTGCTGTCATTGAATTCGTTGATATTGCCGGACTTGTCAAAGGTGCATCGAAAGGTGAGGGTCTTGGAAACCAGTTCTTATCCAACATCCGTGAAGTAGATGCCATCGTCCATGTCGTTCGCTGCTTTGAGAATGATAATATCGTTCATGTTGACGGAAGCATCAACCCATTGAGAGACATCGAAACCATCAACCTTGAATTAATATTCTCAGATATTGAGATTATGGAGCGCCGTTACGCAAAAGTCAGCAAAGGGGCACGCAATGATAAATCTCTTGCAAAAGAAGCGGATCTCGTAAAGAAGGTCATCGCCCACCTTGAAGACGGCAAGATGGCACGCACACTTGAAATTGATGATGAAGAAGAACAGCTTTTAATGCAGAGTTTTAATCTTCTGACCGGTAAACCTGTCATTTATGCTGCCAACGTTTCCGAAGATGAACTGGCTGATGATGCACAGAATAATCCTTTCGTTAAATCTGTCCGTGAATTTGCGGCAACTGAAGGTTCTGAAGTATTTGTTATCTGTGCACAGATCGAGCAGGAAATTGCTGAACTTGATGAGGATGAGAAAAAGATGTTCCTTGAAGATCTGGGACTTTCTGAATCCGGACTCGAAAAACTTATTAAAGCAAGCTATCGTCTCCTCGGTCTCATCAGTTATCTGACAGCCGGACCGACAGAGTCCCGTGCATGGACGATCAAGAAGGGAACAAAGGCACCTCAGGCTGCCGGAAAGATTCATTCCGATTTCGAACGCGGCTTCATCAAGGCGGAAGTTGTCAGCTATGATGATCTGATGTCCTGCGGTACTTATACAGCAGCTAAAGAAAAAGGCCTTGTCCGTATGGAAGGTAAAGAATATGTCGTTAAAGACGGAGATGTTGTTCTTTTCCGTTTTAATGTTTAATGTAAATGGGGACAGGCTTCTCAGAAATTGAGGAACCTGTCCCCCATTTATTTAATCATTTGAAATAATCATCCAGGCCATGCCTTCTTTTATAAAAATCCGGCCTTCTTCCTCTAAAAGTTCATTGCTGACCATAAGGCTTTCTCCAAAATGGGAAGACGCATTTTCCAATGGATATTTGAAACCTGACAGTGTAATTCCTGTAAGCTCCATAGTCACAGGAATAAGAGAAACATAGGTCCCTGTCATCTCTTCTCTTTTCAGCACTCTTTCTCCCCGAATCATCTCAATTATATTATTTTGATCAATAATTATACCACGGACATCTTCATCAAGAATATTTTTTAACATCTGAAGATTAGCAAGCACATGATCCAGGCGGCTTCCTGTTCCTCCCAGAATATGAATCACTTTCTCTTCATTTTCTTCTGAATGATGATTCTTAATAAGGCTCAGTGCCAGCTTAACGGCGATATCCGTATCCGTATAATCTTTTTCAGGAATGAACTGATGCACACATATATCCGGACGATGTATATACTTTTCAAGAATCGTTCCGTCAATGGTATCAAAATCACCTACAAGATGGGTAATAGAAAGATCGGACCGGTCGGCAAAGGCCAGTCCACCGTCCACCGCAATAATTTCATCATAATAATTTTTCTTTAAAAAAGAGGAGGCAAAATCATCATCGATATTGCCCCCTGTGATAATCAATACTTTCATTCGTATTTTTTAAATACCTCCAGGAAACCTTTGACATTATCCTCAACAGAACCCTTATATACTGCCGAGCCTGCAACAAGCACATTTGCTCCGGCTTCAATGAGCATTCCCGCATTATCAAGGGTGACACCGCCATCCACCTCAATATCTACCTTCAGGTTTCTCTCCTGGATCATGGCACGCAGACGACGGATTTTGTCGGTCGTTGTCTCAATATATTTTTGCCCGCCAAATCCCGGATTAACGCTCATAAGAAGTACCATATCAACTTCCGGAAGTATCTCTTCAATTGAAGACAGAGATGTTGCCGGATTCAAAACAACACCCGCTTTGATTCCATGGTTTTTTATCACCTGGATCGTCCGGTGGAGATGTTTGCATGCTTCTGCATGAACCGTAATAATATCTGCTCCGGCATCCACAAATTCATCAATATAACGTACCGGTTCCTCGATCATCAAATGTACGTCAAACACTTTGTCTGTCACCGGACGGATGGCTTTTATGACCGGCATCCCAAAAGAAATATTCGGCACAAACTGTCCGTCCATAACATCTATATGAATATATTCCGCTCCGGCTTCCGCCGCTTTTACTACGCCTTCACCAAGTCTGGCAAAATCCGCAGATAAAATCGATGGTGATAAAATCAACATCTCTAATACCTCCTCTGTTCTTTCAATTCCCCATACATCTGAACATAATGTTCATAGCGCACAGGACTGATCTTTCCTTCTTCCATGGCGTTTTTAACACCGCAGTCGGGTTCATTGATATGATTACATCCGGTAAACCGACATGTTTCCTCATAATTTAAAAATTCCGGAAAATAATGTTTTAGTGTTTCATCTGTAAAATCATTGAGATACAGTGAACTAAATCCCGGTGTATCAAAAAGATATGTTCTTTCACCAATATGAAACAGTTCTGAATGTCTTGTCGTATGACGTCCTCTCTTTATCTTTTCACTGACAGCGCCCGTCTCCATGGATGCTTCCGGAAGAAGCCAGTTCATTAAAGAAGATTTCCCAACACCGGATGGTCCTGCAAGAGCTGTTGTCTTTCCCGACAACAGCTCTTTAAGACCTTCCAGATATTTTGACTCTTTGACGCTCACGAAAACCATAGGATAACCGCTGGCTTCATAAATCTTTTCAAGTTCTCTGATTCTGGCATCTTCGACCAGATCACATTTATTAAAACCGATAATGACAGGAATATCCTTATACTCCATCTGAAGCAAAAACCGATCCAAAAGTCCAAGATTCGGTTCCGGCTGGGCAGCAGCAAAAAAGACAAGAGCCTGATCAATATTCGCTACTGCCGGACGAATCAATTCATTTTTTCGGGGCAGTATCTCGCGAATATTACCTTTTTTACCAGATTCATCAATGACATCAATGACAACATCATCACCCACCAGAGGTTTCACTTTGCGGTTTCTGAAAATGCCTTTAGCCTTACACTCATAAACGCCCTGATGTTCAACATGGATATAATAGAAACCACCGATGCCTTTTATAATCTTTCCCTGCATATATCTGCCTCAACTAATTAAAATAAATTGCATAAGATGCATACAGAATGCCGTCTACTGTCGCATTGACCGTCGCTGACGTTCCGGCTTCACCTGTAACTGTCGTTCCCCATCCGGATTCATAGGCATCCGCCGAACTGCAGTAAGCACTATAAACTGTATTTGTTGATCCATCCGCATAAACGACCTGAATCACAACTGTTCCGGATTCCATTGCCGCCTGACCGCCGATATCATGTCCAAAAGGATTGTCCACAGGCATATATACGGACGCTGTACCCTGAGCCGGTGCCTTTGACTCGGTCTCTGTCTCTCTCGGTCCTTTACTTACACCGAAATTGATGATGGTTCCTTCTTCAACCTC